>DAIOVD010000076.1:0-19238 GCA_036759185.1 Catalimonadaceae bacterium
AGAGTATCAAAAGCATTTTCTTCACAGGTTCCCTTGAGGCCGTTTAGTCTGACCGGAATTGTGTCGTTTGAAGGATAGGTTCTTTCCACTACAGGGCCTGTGGCAGAATCCGAATCGCCGAAATACCAAATATACCGGTCTGAACTATCACGGTTTGAGAAATACCGGATTTTATAACTGCCCTCACAAGGATCAAAAATTTTATCAATGCCAAAACCTAGATTGATCTCCCTGTTTTGAACGCCATAAGTGACCGTCGAAACACATCCATCCTGGTTTGTTACCTGAATCTTATACCGGATACTCCCCAATGGCTTTATTACCGGTTTGAACGAAGTAGGATTATCCAGATAATTCTGGGGGATCCAGTTTAAGGTATAACCTGCCAATTCCGTAAACTCAGGTCTGATCTCTTCACCAACGCAGAATGAATCAGGGGGATAATCTTTGGTTATATTGAAAGGATCAGGAACAACAACAGAATCGATGGCAACCGCCTGATACACACAGCTCCGCGGATTTATTGCTTTCAAAGTGATGATATACTTCCCCGGATTTTTGTATGTATACGTCACTACTTTAGCATTGGACTGTAGAGAATCTCCGTTCCCAAAATACCAAGTGAAGAAATCACCATTTTCTGAATTATTAGTTAAGGTGAGATTAGCGGGGCATTTGATGGTTCCGGCAAAATCAAACTTTACTTTCAGATCCAGCAGGTTAATTTTCATTACGCCATTGTTGCAGTTTCCACTTCCAATTGTGGTTTTATAGGCTCCTGTTGTGCCTCTGTAAAATCGGTTGTTCTGGTCCCGGCAACCACAGACTGCCTGTGTGATAGTTCCTCGTTTATCAAACTTGCTTGTACCCCCATCCACGTGTTCACCCCTTCGTGAAACAGCCCCGAGGTAGGAGCCAAAAAGCTGGGAACGGGCATCCTTCGAGAGAACTAAAAAATAAAAATCGGAACTGTCTGCTGAAATAGTCTGGAACGCATCGGATGTCACATCCATTCCAAACGTATGGCCACCGGTGAAACCGGCTCCTTCGTAATTCACATTTCCTCCCCAACCAGCCATAAAAATACGTTCACAGGAATCCACCATTAAGCTGGTGGGAACGATGTTTGGCTGAAGGGGAGTCGGCCCAAATGTTGTTCCCCAGAATAGAGAAGAAAGATCCGGCCTGAACTTCTGCAGAAACTGTCCGCCACGTGACTGACCATACGTGCCGGAGGTTTTGGGCATTTCTCCTCTGGTCTGACCAAACAAAAAAATGGCACCTTCGTTGTCTGTTTCTACGATAAATGCCTGGTCATCGGCTGGCGTTCCTGAATATGTAGAGCGAACCCAATCTCCGGTGATTTTATTGAAAATCACAACAAAAGCGTCTATGCCACTTCCGTTTTTATTTCGCTGGTACGTGGAAGATGGCATTTTCAGATTGGTACTGTTCGTTCCACCGCAAAGCACAATCTGGGTTGCACTCTGTGACTTTATCGAAAAAAACGCGTCTTCTCCATTTCCTCCAAACAATGTTGACCAAACAACGCCAGACAGATTTGAATTCATCTTAACCACAAGGCCATCCATATTTCCCTGCAATTCACTTTGAGAAGGATCAACCAAAGGAAAATCCGGTGAATGGGTGTGGCTGGCGATGTATACAGATCCGTCCAGATCAATCATCACTTCTCCCCGAAACTGATCTCCATAATTTGGAACCAGATTTTCTACAACTGACATAATTCCATCGGTTCCGGTTCCACCCAGATACGATGAAGCGATGAGTTCCTGTCCACTGGAATTCAGTTTTGTAATGAACAGATCACTTCCATTTCCATACGTTGGTGTGACAATACCAAGGAAATTCCCAAAAGGATATTCAACCGGACCACCTTTTAATCTTCTTTGATATGCATTAGCGGAAACCGGGAAATTGATTGACGAGGTTGAGCCCAGAATCACCAGATCCTGATTTTCATCAATCGCCAGTGAATGTGGAGTTTCAACTCCCTGGCCTCCCAAAAAGGTACAAAACAACAGCTCACTTCCGGTGGAATTAAATTTCAGAATCCCCACATCGTACACAAAATATGGGTGTGTTTGACCAGTGGTGTCATTGTAGGTACGGTCGAAAACTCCGTTGGTTGTAGGAAAAGAACTGCCATAAATGGTCCCTGCTGTATAGGAGTTCCCATCCTTATCGCTGATGGCGGTATTGGCCCAGTTATCACTCACGGCACCGCTATAGGTGAAGAAATTCAAAAGAGGATCAATTACAGTCGGGTACCGGAGATCCAGAGGTTTTGAAAATCGGAATCCCACCTTTTTCCCTTTTTGAACATATTGACAATCCACTTCATGAGCGACTCCGTCCTTCAACTGGTAGGCTTTGGGAATATGCTCCTCGAGTACTCCAAGCGATGTGTGGATCCGAAGCCTGCCACCTTTAATCTCAATTCCATGATCCCCCTGAAAATCCATCTCGATCTGGTGGCCATCATTACCCGCTGCCAGCTCAAAATCATATTTCAGAAACTGGTCCCCTGTCTTTATCTGAAGATCAATCCCATTGTACAGGTTTTGATACCGAACGGTCTCGTAAGATGGCACACTGCTTTGCCACATCTTCGGATCATTACCGGTATAATAATTATAAAGGGTCTTGCCCGGAGAGCCGGACTGCTTTGGTGTTACATGATTTGACCCCTGAAAACGAACCGTGAATACATGGGCAATATGCCTTGAAGTATCTGGTTTTTCATGAAACCGAAGGGCATGAACCTGAGCGATGGGATGTAGATTGGCATTGATCAGTTGATAGGTTACTGCCTGATCCTGAAGCCAGATGTGGTGGCTGCCAATCTGAGTTTTAAAGCGGACCTGCTGGCTCCATTGGCCCTTATTAACAATAAAACCGGAGGATTCAAAGGGATGGCTCATCACGCTTCCCGAAAGAAACAGTGAAAGAATAACCAAAATTAATGTTGCATAATTCCTCATGTCCAGCTGATGCACGGGTACAAAAATAGTCCGTGAACCGGAATTTGCAACAATCGACCCGGTTGCAGATTTCCAGCCTTACTTAAGGAAATACTGCTCAGGCCTTTCAAGACTAACCCCGACCGTTACTGAGACGGTACTGTTAAAGTAGTCGTTGATAACCTGTCCCTGATATCGTTCAACGAACGGTTGCATATAGTTTGTGAGGTTATCACTCAGGTTGATGAAACCATGGTAGTACCGAATATCCAAATGATACCAGTGATTGATGAGAAAACCGGTTATTCCCCAGCCCACTGTCAGACCAAAATCATCTCGTTTGATTGCGCTCCTCACATCCAATGTTTTATGAGGTTCTATCTTTTTTGCACCCAGAATTCCACAATATGTTGGACCGAAAATGAAATAGGGTCGGCTCACTCCACCTCTGTTCAGCATGTATTTAAACAATATGGGAATCTCAAGGTACCCTATGTTATACTTGATATCATAGTCCTTTTCATCTTCTGCATTAAAGAATTTGGAATGATTTCCCCTGGTGCTGTACAACAAATCTACCTCAAGCTGCCATTTCCGCTGTTTCGGAAACTTCATGCTCATGTAGCCACCGACTGTGAACCCTGGTTTGAGTCCTCTCATACCTGAAAGGAGCATTTGTCCTCTGAAGAATGATGCATTCGCACCTAACTTTGGTCCAAAGCCAATTTTCTGTGCCTGAATTTCCAAGGAGGAAAGTAAGCAGAATGTGAAAACAACAATGGAGATCTTTCCTGACAATAACGCTTTCAATTGAATAATATCACAAAAAGGATGAACGAGCACACTTTCGCAAAGGGATACATTTTTGGCCGAACGTCCAAATTTTAAAGTCTCTGCTTTCCAGATTTTCTGATTTTCATTAGCAGGAAGGCAGAATAGTCACATATATGATTTCTTTATGTTTCATCACGAGTTCCTGAAACGGGCAAAAATTCCCAGAGGCAGCTTTTTCCCAAACCCATCTTCCAGGAATATTTCGCCTGTTTCCGGACTGGCTTCGGGAAAATACTGACGCAACAAATTGAGAGCAATCAAAGAAGACATTCCCAAAGAGTATAAATTGAGAATAAAACAATGGTTTTCAGGGTCGAGAAGCCGGGCACAAAAAGACAACAATTCCGGCAGTTTCTCTTCCAGTATCCATTTCTCACCATCCGGGCCTCTACCGTATGCGGGCGGATCCAGAATCAGACACTGGTACTGATTTCCTCTTCTCTCTTCCCGCTGAACAAATTTGAGAGCATCATCCACCATCCATCTGATTCCTTCCAGATTACTGGCTTCCATATTTTCTCTGGCCCAGGTAACCACCTGCTTCACAGAATCAAGATGAGTTACATCAGCTCCAGCTGCTTTTGCGACAACAGAGGCTATTCCGGTATAGGCAAACAGGTTGAGAACTTTCGGTGCACTTCCGGTTTTCTTTTTTATCAGCTGTAACTGATCAAACGCAAAATCCCAGTTGGCAGCCTGTTCAGGAAAAATTCCGACATGCTTAAACGAAGAAAGAGAGAGTTTATACTTCAAAAAGAGAGATCGGTCTGCTCTCTGAAAGGAACAAAACCACTTTTCCGGCATACTGCCTTTCAGCTGCCAGTTACCTGACTCGGGATTATTTTTGGAGCGAACAAAACGGGCATCTGTCATTCGTTCCCATTCTGCTTCTGGTAAGGATGGCGCCCAGATCGCCTGTGGTTCCGGCCTTCTGATTTTCCATTTTCCAAATCGTTCCAGTTTCTCCTGGTTCCCGGAATCGATCAGTTCGTAATCGGCCCAGGGTTCCGGATGCAATGTTGCAATCATGCGTTTGTGTGTTGTAAAAATTCCATAACGGCTTCTGCGAACAATTGAGGCTGTTCTGCCTGAACCCAGTGACCGGCACCCTGAATTTCTATGATCCGTGAATTCAGGAACTGAACCGCAATCTGCGCTTCGTCCTTGTGTGAAATATACCGGCTTTTTTCACCTTTGATGAACAGAGTTGGAACTAAAATCCTCAAATCAGGGTTTAAAGATTCACCAATCATGTCTATCGCATTTTCCAGAACAGGAAGATTAATTCGCCAGGCAAATTCTCCCTCTGAATTCCGGTACAGATTTTTCAGCAGAAACTGCCGTACATCCATTTCCGGAATATAAGGCAACATGGCTTCATCTGCTTCTTGCCTTGCTACCATCTTCTTCAGATCCACCGATTTAAATCCGCTCATTATTTCCTGATGATGGGGATTGTAATACCTGGGAGCTATGTCTACCACCACCATTTTTGATAGCCTCTCCGGATACTTTGCTGCAAATTTCATTGCCACTTTCCCTCCCATACTGTGACCAATCAGGTTAAAAACCGGAAGGCTCTGCTGGTCTGCGAAATCTTTGAGATCTTCCACCAATGCATCATAGCTGAATTCGTCAGAATGTGGTGATCTTCCGTGATTACGCTGGTCGACCAGAAAAACCCGGAACATGGGAGTGAATAGTTTTGTTACCGTCAGCCAGTTATCACCTGAGCCAAAAACTCCATGAAGTACAACAAGAGGTTCCCCAGTGCCTGATTCCCGAAAATGTAAATGAAGACTCATGGTGCAAATCAATGGAATGCAGGGCCTGATTCCAATTTAGTTAAAAAGAACCTTCAAATTAGGTTTACAAAATGGTAAAAAATGAACTTTTTTGCCATTCAAACCACCAAAGTGACAGAAGAAACCCCGGAAATTTCCATCGTTATTCCTTGCCTGAACGAGGTTAGAACCATTGCTGTATGTGTGGAGAAGGCACGATTGGCATTTGACAACCTGCAAATGTCCGGAGAAATAGTGGTGGCCGACAATGGAAGTCGTGACGGCTCCATAGAGGCAGCTGAAAAAGCCGGAGCCAGAGTGGTTCAGGTATCTGCCAGTGGCTACGGAGCTGCTATTCAAGGGGGTGTGGCCGCAAGCAAAGGAGCATTTATTATAATGGGCGACGCTGACGACAGTTACAATTTTCTCGAAATCAAGCCATTTATTGACTCATGGAAGGCCGGATCCGAATTTGTGATGGGCAATCGGTTTATGGGTGGAATTGAAAAGGATGCCATGCCCTTTTTACACCGCTACCTGGGCAACCCGGTACTGTCCTTTATCGGACGGTTGTTTTTTCAGAATCAATTTGGTGATTTCCATTGTGGAATGCGGGGTTTCTCTAAAGAGGCATTTGACAAAATGAAGTTGACAACCGCAGGGATGGAATTTGCCTCCGAAATGGTGGTGAAAGCCTCTCTTCTGAATTTGCCTTCAGCTGAAGTTCCGGTCCGCCTTTACAAAGACGGAAGAGGAAGACCTCCTCATCTGAACACCTGGACAGATGGATGGAGACATTTACGATTTTTGCTTCTGTTCAGCCCAAGATGGCTTTTTTTCTATCCCGGGCTAACCTTTTTCTTTCTTGGTCTGCTATTCTCCAGTCTGTTGCTCCGTTCCGTCATACCATTCCAGTCAATCAGGCTGGATGTTTCGACGTTGTTGTATTCAAACGGTCTGGTCCTGGTGGGATCTCAGATGATTGCATTTTATATCATGAGCCAGGCCTTTGCACGCAGAGAAGGATTGTCGATACAATCTGGAATTTCACTGGATTGGTTCCAGCTTGAAAGAGGATTAATAGTGGCCGGCATTTTTATGCTTTTTGGTTTTTGGCTCTCCTTTTCAGCCCTTCATTATTGGGAAATGCAGAATTTTGGACCTCTGAACCCTCAGATTGTTTTGAGGAAAGTTATTCCGGCCGTCACCTCCATTCTTTTGGGATTTCAGGTGGCTACTTTTAGTTTTTTCATGAGCTTTCTTCAAATCAGAAAATCCTGAAATCCTTCATTTTCATCGGATTGATTCAGAATATCTGTTCAAAGAACCCCACTCCGTGATAAATCAATTCAATTTATTTCGAATTCGGCCAAATTAGTACATCCTCCAGACCCATCCGTACACAATACAGGTTTACTCAGATTTGTTTTCCTACTTTTGCAAACTCTTAAACAATTTTCAACGGAACGAATATGTGCGGAATCGTAGGCTATGTCGGATACAGACAAGCATATCCCATCATAATAAAAGGCCTTAAGCGACTGGAATACAGAGGATATGACTCTGCCGGGATCGCTCTTCTAAACGGAGGATTGAACGTATACAAAAAAAAGGGAAAGGTTTCAGAACTGGAGGATTCTCTCACAGAAACCGGTCTTGAATCTACGATTGGCATTGGCCACACCCGTTGGGCTACACATGGTGAACCCAATGATGTGAATGCCCATCCTCACTATTCTGCCAAAGAGAATCTGGCGATCATTCACAATGGCATCATAGAGAACTACAGTTCCCTGAAGGAAGAACTGGTTCGGAAAGGTCATGTTTTTCAAAGTGATACTGATTCAGAAGTGTTTATTCATCTCATTGAAGACATTTATGAAAATCTTGATTGCGATCTTGAAGAAGCAGTTCGAATAGCGATGAATCAGATTGTAGGTGCTTATGCCATCGTGGTGATGGATAAGACAGCTCCTGATCAACTCATTGCGGCGAGAAAAGGCTCCCCTCTGGTAGTTGGAGTTGGAAAAAATGAATTTTTCCTTGCTTCGGATGCGACCCCGATTATCGAGTACACCAACGATGTTATTTACATCAACGACTTCGATATTGTCACGATCCGCAACGGAGAGCTCAGTATCCGAAATATCGATTCACAAATTCAGACACCGTACATCCAGAAATTGGAGATGGAGTTGGAGTCGATCGAGAAAGGTGGTTTTGAGCACTTTATGCTGAAAGAAATTTTCGAGCAGCCAAGATCCATCAAAGATTGCCTTCGTGGCCGATTGGCCGCCGATAAGGGGCATTTGGTCCTTGGTGGCTTAAGAGAATACATCAATAAAGTAATCAACACCGACCGTATTATCATCCTGGGTTGCGGAACATCCTGGCATGCCGGTTTAGTTGCTGAATATATTTTTGAAGAATTTACAAGGATACCGGTTGAGGTTGAATATGCCTCAGAGTTCAGGTACCGAAATCCCATTATTAAGGAAGGGGATGTGGTGATCGTAATTTCCCAATCGGGAGAAACGGCCGATTCCCTTGCGGCACTTGAACTGGCCAAATCGAAAGGTGCGATTATTTTCGGGGTTTGTAATGTGGTTGGTTCTTCCATCGCCAGGGCAACGCATGCCGGGGCATACACTCATGCAGGACCAGAAATCGGTGTAGCATCTACAAAGGCGTTTACCGCTCAGGTAACAGTTCTAACATTGATGGCTCTTTTGATTGCCAATAAAAAAGGCACCATTTCAGAGGCATCTTTCCGAAACATGTTGTATGAACTGGAGTCTATTCCGGAGAAGGTAGAGAAAGCCTTAAAACTGAACGATCAGATCAAAAATCTGGCATCTGAATTCAAGGATTCGACCAATTTCTTATATCTTGGGCGAGGCTATAATTTTCCTGTTGCGTTGGAAGGTGCCCTTAAGTTAAAAGAAATCAGCTATATCCATGCAGAAGGATACCCGGCTGCGGAGATGAAACACGGTCCGATCGCTTTAATAGACACCGAGATGCCAGTGGTTTTTATCGCAACCAACGACAGCAGTTACGACAAAGTAATCAGCAACATCCAGGAAGTAAAAGCCAGAAAAGGAAGAGTAATTGCCGTGGTTTCGGAAGGCGACAACCGGATCAAAACAATGGCAGACTATATTATTGAAGTCCCATTGGCCCATGAAGCCCTGATGCCTTTGATCTCTGTTATACCTCTTCAATTGCTTTCTTACCACATCGCGGTGATGAGAGGTTGCAACGTTGATCAACCAAGGAATCTGGCAAAATCAGTCACTGTCGAATAACAGTCGTCCCAAATTTTTGAGAAAAATTGAACTTCATTTTCTCTTTTTACCATATCATTTTTAAAAATTAAAGTACAAAGTCCTTTAATTGAAATCCCTTTCTTTTATTTGCCTGTTGAAGGAGTTAAAATTGCACACTTTTAGAAGTCAAAGACACAAGGCCCTCTTTATGAAGAAATTTATTTTCCTGGCAGTTTTCTCCTGCTTTTACATATCCACCACATTCGCTCAACTGGGTGTTGGTCTTCGGGTAGGATATGGTGCATCCAGCACGTCCCAGGAATTGGTGAATGGAATGAAAAGGTCATTGGGCATGAATCCAACTTTTGGCCTTATGCTTAACTATGACCTGGATCTTCACTTTTCAGCAGTTATGGAATTTAACTATATGCCACTATCTGAGACTTTGGAATACGACACCAATTTTTTTCCTGGAAATGCTCCTGGACTTTCTTTAGAGGCAAAATCAATTCCGAAAATCGGATATCTTCAGATTCCGGTGCTGGGAAGAGTGACTTTTGGTGAGAAGAAATACAAGGCAATCCTGTCATTTGGCCCATATTTTGGATTTGGAATGAAAGGGACCTGGACGAATGGGCCTAATCCTGTTGCCAACGGATCCTATATTTTAATGAACAGAAATTACGAAAATGTGAAATTCCAGGAAGGAGATTTTCGCAAATTTGACATGGGGGGCATCATTGGTTTGGGGGGACAGTATCAGGTTGGCAAAAGTGGCACTTTGTTTTTGGAAGCCCGGATTCAACTCGGTTTCCTTGACTTTTACAATAAACAAACCGCGGATCAGGTAAAAGGATTTACAACCAGCCAGAACAAATACCTCAAGCCAAGTGGTTCATGGAGAACCGCAAATATTTGTCTGGGTTATTTCCATACCATCAAATTACCAAAGAAAAAATCCAGCAGTGCTGTTAAAAAAGCAGGAAAACAAAAACGATAATTATTCCTCCCGGTTCAAAAACTAATACCGGCGAATTCAAAATTTAAACAGGAGTCCTTTTAACCAGGGGCTCCTGTTTTTTTTCTTTTCTCTTAAATAACCAGAGGAACAATCTTTTGCTCTGAACTATAAACCAGAAAAGCCTCAACTGATTTTCCCGTGGCCGATTGCAATGCTTTCGTGTATTTTCTTATCTGGATCACATGAGAATCGAGTTCCTCGCCGGTCTTATAGTCCAGTAAGATGAGTTTGTCAGCATGCATTAGCAATCTGTCAGCCCGGAGAATTTCACCCTTTTCAGACACCATTTGCTGCTCAGGATAGAACATATATTTGCCTGAGAACCATTCCTGAAACTCTGGAAACGAAAACAGATTTTCAAGTTGCCGGGTTGCCACTTCAGCAATCTCGGGAGCAATCCTTGTACTCCGGACTTCTTCCCGTATCAAATCAGGCCATTGATCTGCCGAGTCCGTCAGTTCCAATATCCGGTGAACCAGAATTCCTGTCTTCACTTCAAACGATTGTTCCGGAGGACTCGCCCATGGAATAGCTTCAGAATGAGGAAAAACAGGTGTCAGAATGGCTACTGGAATACTGGCAACAGGTTTTTCCGGAACTCTCGTTTTTTCATAATTGCCGAATGAAAAATGCAGAACCACTTCCTCATTCGGAACTTCCAGCCGGCAATTTTCAAACGGAAGGGAACCATTTTCAAATGCATTCTTCAAAGAGCCTGGAAGTTTGTAACTCAACCGATGGCCTTTTGTGACTGCCTTTTTATCTTCCAGGTCGAATGAAGATTCAACACTCAGATCAATGATCAGTCCGATTCGTGGCCTTGTGAAAGCCACATACAGGTTATTCAGATTTTCCAATGACCGCCTGTACACATCTTCCTGGTACTGCAGGGCAAGGTCTGATTTCAATATCTCACTTTTCGCATCAGCTTTCAGAATGGGATAGGCATTCCAGGGTTCTTCTTCCCCTTCCGGCCAGAAAACTGCCTGCCTGTGGACAGAATCACCAGTTGGATTTGATGCCATTGGAATGATGACCACCCCAAAATCCAGACCTTTTGACTTGTGTATTGTCATCACCCGAATGCCTTCTGCCATTTCAGTTGCGACCCTCTCTTTCTCCGAGGCTTTGTCGGCCCACCATTCAAAAAAATCAGGGTACTGAGCTGAATCCTGCTGGATATACAGGAAGAGGAGATTCTGAAATTCCTGCAGATCATTCTGGAGGGCAACAATCTGATCCAGACCAAAATAGGCAACTTGCCTGAAAAACAAAGACAGCAAGCCAACGGACGGATCATCGTGCAACGACAGCCAACCGGCTCTCCAATCTGGCACCATTGGAAACACCACCGGATAAAAACGTGAATCCAAACCCAAAGTCCGGGCGATCTGCTCCATTTCTTCAAATACAAACCGGTCAGGTTCTGCTTCCTGACAATTTTGCAAAGCCAGAATGAGGAAACGATACAATGGAAGTTCCCCGGCTTTTCCCATTAACGAAGTTGAAAAACGGAAATCATATCCGGACTCTCTTTTCTGAAGTTCCGCATCCAGAATTTCGACGACTTCCAGAACCACCGAATTTTTTCTTACCAGAATGGCGATATCGGAAGCCTTAAAGCCAGCATCCTGCAATTTCTTGATTTCAGCCACAAGCCATGGCATGGATGTAGATTCGTCATCCTCTTCCTGACTCTCGTCTGCCTCTTCGGTGTTCTCCGCTTTTCCTTTTTTCATTTTCCGGCGGACCCTCAACTCCACAAATCCGGCCGAACGATTCCTTGCATCCGGATTCACTTCCTGCTTCACATCTTCATAATTTCGTCTCACCCTCTGTTCCCAACCGGCATCGGAAACAACTTGCTCACCCATCAGTAATTCCTTTGCAAAAGAGTCTGAAAGTGTTTTGAACACCCAGTTGTTGAATTCAACAATGCACGCTTCACTTCGGAAGTTCGTGCCAAGATTACGTTCGACCACAGGAATCGGTGCCATTGTCTTTTCGATTCCTTCCTTAAACAACGTGCTGTCGGCTCCACGCCAGCCATAAATCGACTGTTTTACATCGCCCACTACAGCCAGCAGCCCATTGCTTTCCACAACATGCTTACACAGAGGCAAAAGGACATTCCACTGAATTTTATCGGTATCCTGAAATTCATCGATCAGCATCGTGTGAATTTGAGTACCCATCCGTTCAAACAGAAAAGGCACCTCCGAATTGCCGATCATCTTATCCAGGATGTATTTGATTTCTCCAAGAATAATCCGGTTGTTCCGTCGGTTCTGCATCTGAAGAATGTTCCGGAAAAACACCAGCAAGCGGATGGAAGACAAGTTCCGGATCAGTTCTTTAGCCAGGGAGTGATTGGCGAGATTGTGTTCTTCTTTTGCTTCTCCATAAAGGATCAGAAGCGGAGCCAGTGTTTCCTTCTCTGAGTCAGAAAGAAGTCTGGATTTCGGAACCCTGGACATTTTCCCTTCCCTGTGTGATTTTGGCGTAGATTTGGGAATCTCGGTTCCGGCAGCCGCCTTCCGGATATTGGTATATTCTGAAACGTAATTTTTGTCAAGTTCAGGATCCAGTTTTGAAGGTGACAAACCAATGGAATCCAGATATGTCTGAACCTTCCCGGCTGAATCACGGATTTCTACTTCTATTCCATGTTTGTAGGTTTGAAGTTTCTTCCGGGCTTCGACGATCCTCTCATCCTGCATGTCGCTTTCCTGGGCATCCATTTGAAAACGAATCACTTTCTCTTCAAACAAATTACTCAAAAGATTATTCCGGAGATTGGCCACCACTCTCCAGTCTTTGCCTTTATCATTGAGTTGATCTGTGAGATTCTGGACCAGAACCTTCAGTTCAATTTCACCCATGGATCGAATCCCTTCTTCCAGCACTTCCTTTCTGATTAAGGTAAGATCCACTTCTGACTTCAGACCAGGGGGAAGGTTTGCCTCGTATGCCAACTGACTGAAAACAGACTGAAAAAAGGAATCAATGGTTGTGACTTTCAGATTGTCAAAATCATGCAACAACCTTTGCAATACCTGACGGGCCCGATCAGCCAGTTGCTGCCTGTCGTCAAATCCAAACAAATCCACATCGTCCGGTTTCCGGTCTGGGTTTGTCAATTCTTTCAGTCGTGACACAACACGTTCCTTCAGTTCGTTGGCAGCTTTATTGGTGAACGTAATTGCCACAATTCCGGTATAGGCTGTTGGGAATTGAAGTGCCCGCTGTATAAACAGCCGGGTAAGGCTGTATGTCTTTCCGGACCCGGCAGAAGCGGAAATTCGAATTGCACCGGCTTCAGTGATTTGGTTCATGATAAAATTTGGTGGCTGTTCAACAGCAAAAGAACAGAAAATGGCTGGTTGCCATTTGTCCGGGTGGAAGATTCACAAAAAATCAGGCCTGCTTCTGACCCAGGTAATGCATCCAGTCTTCGCTGACCCGATCGCTGAAATCACGCAGAAACATAACAAATGATGGCTTGAAAGGCCTCTGCATCAATCGCATCCCGGCTTCTTCTGGAGTGAAGTCCCCTTTCTTTCCATTGCAGGGACGACAGGCAGTAACCAGATTATCCCAGGAAGTTTTACCGCCCCGGCTTTTGGGGTGTACATGATCGAGGGTTAAATCTTTGGCAGAAGAACAATACTGACAACGGTTGCTGTCCCTTTTAAAAACATTGTGCCGGTTAAGAACCACACCACCGTGCCGGAACGGACGGTTCACGTAGCGGTTCAGCCGTATGATCGAAGGCATTGGAAATGAAGATGTCACGGAGCGAAGCCGAACACGGACATCTTCTGATACCATTTCGGCCTTATTCATGTAAACAAGCAGAAAAGCCTTCGGGACACTGCAAATGGTAAATGCTGTGAAATCCTGATTGAGAACTAAAACTTTTCTGGCCATACAACGTCAACTGTGGGTAAGGACCGAATAATATTTTCACAAAAACACAAAACACCCGGTTTTGTTTTCTGAGAATCGCATCTGTCAGTACAAAATTAGGCAATAGTAAAGAAAAATACACAGGCTTTACAAAAAGATAAATAAAGCAGCCGGTCAATCTTTGGAAGGCATTTCCTTTTTACTTTGCAGCCTCAAAACGAAACAGAATGACATCAGAAACGGCAACTCACATTCAAAGAGATCAGGTGATTTTTGACCTGATTGCAAAAGAGCGACACCGTCAGGAATACGGACTGGAACTAATCGCTTCCGAAAATTTCACATCTCCTCAGGTTATGGAAGCGATGGGCTCTGTGCTCACCAACAAATACGCAGAAGGTCTTCCCGGAAAGCGTTATTACGGAGGATGTGAAGTAGTGGATGAAGTGGAACAACTCGCGATTGACCGGGCCAAACAATTGTTTGGAGCTGTTTGGGCGAATGTTCAGCCGCATTCCGGGGCCCAGGCCAATGCCGCGGTGATGCTCAGCATTTTGCAGCCGGGCGACCGCATTCTGGGATTTGATCTTTCTCATGGCGGGCACCTTACCCACGGGTCACCAGTGAACTTTTCAGGTAAACTGTACGAACCGCATTTTTATGGTGTGGAACCCGAAACCGGTTTGATCAACTGGGACAAGGTTGAAGCGAAGGCCCTGGAAGTGAAACCAAAGCTGATCATTTGCGGTGCTTCTGCATACAGCCGTGACTGGGATTACGTCCGTCTGAGAGCCATTGCCGATCAGGTAGGGGCTTTTCTTTTGGCTGACATCTCCCATCCTTCTGCATTCATCGCGAAAGGATTCCTTAACAATCCCATTCCTCACTGCCATTTTGTAACCACCACTACCCACAAAACTCTCCGTGGACCAAGAGGTGGTTTGATTCTGATGGGTCAGGACTTTGACAATCCATTTGGGCAGAAAACCCCGAAAGGAGAGCTGAAATCGATGTCATCACTGGTTGACATGGGTGTTTTCCCGGGAACACAAGGTGGCCCGTTGGAACACATCATCGCAGCCAAAGCCATCGCATTCGGTGAGTGCCTGACTTCCGATTTTGCTGATTATGTGGTTCAGGTTGGAAAAAATGCACTGGCCATGGCCAATGCATTTACGGAAAGAGGCTACAAAATTATTTCAGGAGGTACGGATAATCACCTGATGCTGATAGACCTCCGGAGCAAAGGTCTGACAGGAAAATTGGCTGAGAACACTCTGATCAAGGCAGAAATTACAATCAATAAAAACATGGTTCCGTTTGATGATAAGTCACCGTTTGTTACGTCCGGAATTCGCGTCGGTTCTGCTGCTATGACAACACGTGGATTAAAGGAAGTCGATTTTGTGACCATTGTGGAGCTTATTGACCGTGTTCTGATGAACCACGACAACGACACCATACTGGCGCAAACACGAAAAGAAGTAAACGTTTGGATGAAGCAGTTTCCCCTTTACGAAGGAAAACTGTAGTCTTGATTAATCGATCTTATATCGGTTGAACCAGAGAAAATCGTTCAGTGTGAAACTGAGGTTGACCTGGAAATAATCTTCCAGACCAAGATACGTGTTTTTCAGACCTCTCCTTCCATACGAAATGCCAAGGTTGATGAGAGGTCTGGAAAACTTAGCTTCCTTCCGGATAATCGGAAAAGAAGCACCGATGGAGATCCTTTTATCGGTTACAAAGTCACCACCCATTTTATATGGCAATTGCTGATACATCAATCCACCCCGAAAGGTCATAATATTGATGTATCGGGTTGATTTTTTGGTGCCCGGTGAAATTTCAAATCCTGCCCGGTACGTCATGGCATTGGCGTAGGTAAAATTCAATCCCTCGTTGGAAATACCAGTTGCTTTTGTATAATCAATTTCAGCACTGACAGACCAGTTCATAGGCTTATAGAGTGCAAGTCCGACATGATACCCAACAGGACGTCGGAGTGATGATTTCTGATCGTATTCAAGCGTATCTGTCTGGCTGGAGGCACCCAGTACAGTGAAGGTATTGTACTTCCTGAATGAAAGTGCGTCACCAATATCAGCGGTTGCTCCCAATCCCATGAATACACCTTCTTTACCTGGAAATGGCAGATTGAGATGAATGCCGGGTTTCAGTACAAACTGACTGAATTTCCGCTTTTGAATATTGATGAACGTATAGTTTGAACTTTCAGGCAACACACCAAAGATGACGGAATCCTGAATGGTTCCAAAAATGTAACTTGCTTCAAGTCCAATATCAACCCGCTTATGAATCCGGTAGCCACCTGCCAGAAAAAACTGAGTGGTCCCTCCTGTTCCATGTGTTTTCAATCCAATCGAATCTGAACCGGATTCCGCTATTTCTGTGTACGAAAAATTCCGCATAGAAAAAGGTCGGATACCTCCAGCCACAGAAACCCTCTTACTCAAAGGCACAATCATACTGACAAAAGATGGGCCTCCTGACCCGGAGCTAAAGGAATAGGAATCACGCACTTTAATTGATTGATACGCGTACCGGAGATCAAAATTGAGATTCACCTTTTCATTAAACGTGAGCAAAGCCGGGTTGAGAAAATTCGGATGATCAGCACTGGGTGCTGCAACCCCACACCCGGCCATGGACTCGTTGCGGGTAAGACCAATTCCTGTGATCTGGCCGATACCAAACCGGGAAACTGGTGAGTGGCTGGTATTGGATTGTGCGAGGGAATTCTGAGTATAACCCAGTAGCACAAACAAAATAAAGATAAGAGCGAAAGGTCTTTGCAATGGATTTTCCGAAGTTTAAACAAGTCTGGCCAACACAGCATTCATACCTTGAAAAACGAGATCCGGAACGACAAAATTGGCAGGTTTGATCCGTTGAGCCAAAAAAATGCCATCACCTCCTGTTAAAATTAGTTCAAAGTGCTGATTCCACTCCTTCTGAAGCCTATTTTGGTGGTATTCAATTTCTGCTACCAAACCGTACACCCCTCCTGAAGCCAGACAGCGCAATGTAGAATCACCAAACTCTCCAACCAATTCATTTTCAGACGCTAAAGGCAATCGTTCAGTATAATACTCCATGGATGCAAAGCGCATTTTCATTCCCGGAGAAATGATTCCACCCAAATGGGTACCATCTGCAAGAAGGCCATCAAGAGTAAGACAGGTACCGGCATCGGCTACACAAATATTTTTTCCGGGATACAAAATCCGGGCTCCCGCCATCGCAGCCAGCCGGTCTTTTCCAATACTGTCTGGTTCGGAATACGCGATTTTCAAATCCTTGATCTGGTGGTGATGAAAGAAATAGAGACGATGCGCCCCCAATCTGGATTGAAACCAGCTTTCATTTGCTGCCGTGCTAGAAACCAGAATAGCTGAAAACTCTGATTGCAAGATAAAGGACAGAGCCTCTTCCATTTCAGAATTCGGAAATACCCAGGATTCAATCGGGATGTTGTTTTCGTACAAAGCCGCTTTCAAACGGGAATTACCTGCATCAATCAATAAAAACCGCTCTGACATTTTTCTTCTACCACTTTTTTGAATGACCAAAGATGAACTCTTTTGCAAAAACGATTGCCATGAAATCCCCAAACCTGATCCGGCTCGGAGGTGTGCCCGAACATTTCTTTTATCCATGGAAAAAATGGTTGGATGAAAATTCCGGCTCTGAATCCGGAATGCAATGGACCTGGACCGATTATCCGGGTGGATCCGGTGCCATGATTCAAGCCTTGGAAAACAATGAAATCGACTTTGCTTTCCTGCTTACCGAATCAGCTTATAAAGCAATGTCATCCGGGGCGCAAATCGAAGCATTGTCTGTTTATGTTCAAAGTCCGCTTTTGTGGGGAATTTTCACTGGCTCAGGCAATCCATTGGAAACCGTAGAACCTGTTAATGAAAGAAAATACGCCATTTCCCGCTTTGGATCCGGTTCTGAACTGATGGCGATGGTTGATGCCAGAAAACGGGGAGCATCAATTGAACAAGATCAGTGGGTCCTGGCTCAGAATCTGTCAGGTGCAGAAAAAGCATTGTCTTCAGGTGAAGCCGATTTATTCTTCTGGGAAAAATGGACTACCAAACCGTTGGTTGACAAAGGCATTTTCAAAATGGTGGATGTTTGTCCGAGTCCCTGGGCCAGTTTTATTCTGACTGGCCGGACGGAAGATTGTCAGTTTGAAATCCGGATGGAAGCCATAAAATCTGCTTTTACTGCTGTCACTAAAATAGCATCTGCGTTGAAAATATCCAGTGAAAGTGCTGCACTGATTGCATCGGAATATCACCTGTTGGAATCTGATGCGGCAGATTGGATCCAGCATGTAGAATGGGTAAACAAATGGACAAATCCGGAAGCAGAGATTCGGAAGGCAGCCGATTGGTTCAAAGGCTGATCAAATTCCTACAATTCAGCTCTGCTTTTTCGTTGTTGGTTGAATGGGCTTGAAAGGTCGGATGAGATCTTCTACCTTTTCAAGAATTTCGCGTGCTTGTTTCACCACCTCAACACCTTCAGGGGTAACTTCAATGGGTTGCGACTTTTTCCGGAAAATATTAATGCCCAATCGGTCTTCAGCCTGCTTGATCTGATGGCTCACGGTACTTTGTTCAGCATGGCAAAACTCAGCTCCTTTGGAGTAACTCTGGTGATCGGCTACGGCCACAATGTACTGCAGCTGGCGAAGTGTAACAATCATATTTTTGGTGGAGTAAGTGGAATTTGAAAGAGCAAGATTAATGGTGATTCAATGAAAAATCTAACTTTTCATCAATAACAACCTCAATTCCGGAATGTTTTTCCTGAGCAGGATCAGGAAAAGAGAAAAGCAACCGGTCAGCGATCCCAGAATGGGCTCACATTTTTCCTGTGATGCCGCCGGATATTCAGCCAGAATGCCAATACCAGGTAAAGAATTATCGGTGAACCGATGGTCAGGAAAGAAGTATAGATAAAATACAGCCTAATACTACTGGTACTCAAACCCATAGCCTCGCCCAACCATGTACATACTCCAAATGCCTGCCGCTCTACAAATGCTTTGAGTTGTCCGATCATGAAAGGATAAAAGTTTAATTATCAATTTAATATCTTTGCAAATTAGGTCAAAAAGTTTTGAAATCCTACTTTTGCAAATTCAAACGTATTTGAATTCAAAAGTAAAATAACAGCATTCTGATTTTATGGTCAATAAAAACCTTTGGGTATCCTCACTCTTCGCCTTGTTCTTACTGAATGGATGTGCCCTCAACACCATGCTGAAAAAAGCCCAGCAACAGAAATTAACCATCAACCCCTCTCCTCTTGAACTTCATGGCGATTCGGTTGTGTTCACCTTTTCAGCTGAGCTTCCAACCAAAATGCTCAAAAAAGGAAAAGCCTACAATCTGAA
>DAIOVD010000077.1:0-8368 GCA_036759185.1 Catalimonadaceae bacterium
ATACACATATTTCCGGGGCTCAGGTGGAGGGGTAGCCAGTGTTTCGTTTTTCCATACGGTACCGTCGGCATCAACCACATCCTGCCCATCTTTCAGCTCATGAAGGTTTTCTTTTGTCAAAGTTGGCGGCAACAATTCACGAATGAGTTTGTGTTTTCGTTGCTTCTCTTCAAAAACAAATCCGTAACAGGGTATCCGGTGATTCATCTGCACGGTATACACCTGAATATCTTCATTTTCAAAAAGCAACTGATCGTTCTCTTCTATGAGATGGAAGTGAATGGTATAATTGAGCCGGGATTCTGAATGCTGCAACTGAATGGTGATGATGTCGTTCAACCCAGCCGGTCCGTAAATATGCAGATCCTCAGAGCGTCCCTGAAGGTGGAAGGTGAAAACCAGACCCATTAATCCCAGATAGTGATCTCCGTGAAGGTGACTGATGAAAATGTGATCGATCCGACTGTGCCGTACCTGGTGACGCATCATCTGAATCTGAGTCGCTTCTCCGCAATCAATCAGGAACAGATTCTGGTTGTTGTTTACAAGCTGAGCTGTATGGTGTCGTCCAAAAGCAAAAGATGCTGAATTACAGCCCAGTATTTTAACGTCAAAAGTCAAAATCAGCCCTCCTGAGAGTCGGCCTTCAGCTGATTCTCAATTTCATTGAACATTACGAGATCAACGGCCTCATCGAGGGTTGGAACGATGCTAAGCACCGTATCGAGCTGAGAAATCCGCACCAGTTTGGAGACATGGTCAGACAGTGTGCAAAGCACAAAAGATCCGCCTGCTTCCTGACAAAGACGGTTACCGACAAGGATGGCACTCAGACCACTGGAATCTGAATAACGAACCTGAGACATATCAAAAATGATGTTTCGCACGCCTTCCTGAACGATGGTAACAAAATACGCTTTGAGGTCGCTGGAAATTGTGGCATCCAGCTTTTCATTTCCAAGCCTTACGCTGGTGTACTGCTCTTTCTGATTCCTCTCGATACTGATCATTTTTTGCCGTTTTGTCGATTTAGAATGCCAAATATATTTTTTTCTATCCGACCGGCAATATCCGCATCTAAATTTAGCTGCGGTAAAAAGCCCGTCATCGTTTCAAACAATTGTAAATACCTGTCTGTGATCTGGTTAACAAATTCGTCTGTCATCTCCGGGACTACCTGACCTTCTTTCCCCATAAACCCGTTTTCGATAAGCCAGTTGCGGACAAATTCTTTTGAAAGCTGCCGGGGTTGCCCTCCGTTTGCTGTGATTTCACCAAATCCTTCCTGATAATAATACCGGGAAGAATCGGGGGTATGAATTTCATCCATCAGAAAAACCTGCCCGTTGATCAGCCCAAATTCGTATTTGGTATCCGCCAGAATGAGTCCTCTTGAAGCTGCCATTTCCTGTCCTTTACCGAACAGTTTACGGGTATATGATTCCATTTGTGTATACACTTCCTGGGAGACCAGCCCTGAACCGAGGATTTCTTCCCTTGAAATGTCCTGATCATGCCCTTCTGATGCCTTGGTTGTTGGCGTGATGATGGGCTCTGAAAACACATCATATTCTTTCATTCCGTCCGGCATCTCTACGCCTGAAATCAGACGGAGACCTTGCTTGTACACCCGCCAGGCATGGCCTGTGAGATATCCACGAATCACCATTTCGACCGGAACCGGCTGGCATACTTTCCCAAACGACACGTTCGGATCCGGTGTAGATTCGATCCAGTTGGGGACGATTTGTTGTGTGTGCCGCAAAAAATAGGCAGCAAGCTGATTCAGAATGGCACCTTTCTGGGGGATCGCTCTAGGTAAAACGACATCAAAAGCGGATATCCGGTCTGTGGCCACCATCGCCATCCGGTCACCAAAAAAGTACACATCCCGTACTTTTCCTCTGTAGAATCCGGTTTGTCCGGGAAATTCAAAACCGGTGGTTGATAGACTGTTCAAACGAAATGGAATTGGGGTGCAAACATAAAAAAAACAGTCCCGATTGGAACGGGACTGTTGAATTATTTCTGTCTGGCTTCACCAAGTAGAATCTGATTTCCGAAGAATCCAAACCTCATCATCTTCTGCCTCATCTTCTGATAGACTGACTGAGGTGGCAGTTTTTTGATGGGCCTGTGATGATTGGAGTTCGCCTCACCGGCTTGAAACACCAGCACCATAATCACAGCCAGGGTTGCCAGACCATACCGTAGTTTATCAATCCCAGTCTTCATCGTGTTCTGAATTTTTTGTGGTTGATAATGAATCCTGAGGGTCTTCTTCCTCTTCTTTCGCATCCGAATCATCTGATTTCGGGCAGGTGAGACACTTGAGTCCTGAACGCTTGAACATCCAGACATTCCCGTCGATCTGGCCTACGTTATATCCATGTGGTGTTAAGGTCATGTGAAGAATTTCCTCGATGGATGGATCCATAGTAAACTTCTGGTTGAATGGCACATACATGGTCATTTCCAGTCGCTGCATCCGGTAAGGGAGGTTTTGATCAATGGATAGATTTGAATCAAAGATGAGGGTGGAATCCTGCTGAGCCACACCATAGGTTGCCAGCCTGGCATTGTTTCGGGCATCTTTCCAGGAACTGCCCTGGGCTTCAAACCGTTGATTGAGTTTTATGTTGGGCTGATCCCAGCCTTTAATGGTCAGACTGACCGGATAAATATCGCGGTTGCCTTCCTGGTTGATGTTCATATTCAATGTGATGGTCTTGTATCCGGCTTTGAATTCTTTCGAATCAATGAAGTTACCATCTTCTGAAATACGGCTGATAAATGGAACAAGGGTAATGCCTAATCCGATGGAACCTAGCAGAAACAGACCTATGAGCACCAAAGAAATAACTGGCTTGATAAACGCTCTCCTGAACATAAGGCTCACCGAAAGCAACAGGATGAAAATAACCGGAACAGCCAATGCCAGCGTTCCAAACCCGATCATCCACGGTGTAATTTCATGCACAAGTTGATTCAACGGAACGGAACCTGTTTTCACCACATGTTCATAATCGGTGATTACACCTACCAGAATCAGGAAAATGAGCACTATGCTGAACAGGAAAGCAGCACCGATCACAAAAAGAATGAGGGATACAAACACCCGGAAGGCTTCGAACAAAAACCGAAAAAAAGGACCAATCGCTTCAAAGACCATGGCAATCAGACGAAATGGAAACACCAGGACTTTGACTACCTTACTCTCAGCTTCCTTGTTCTCGAGTTTCACATTTTTTTTTATCTGCTCTTCTATGTTATTGAGCGTAACCGGGTCTCCCTGCATCTGAAGATCATCGGTCACCGATTTGGCTTCCGGAGTAATCATCCATAAAAGGAAATACAATATGATACCACTTCCTCCAGCTGCAATGAACACGACAAATGCAATCCGGATCACAACGGGGTCGACACCAAAATAAGTCCCGATTCCTCCGGCCACACCGCCGAGGATCTTGTCTTTCCGGCTCCGGAAGTATTTGCGGAAATTGCCTTTGTTTTCAAGGTTTGCCTGTGCGGGCATGGCAATCCAAAGAACGATGTAGCTAAGAAATATGATACCTGACAGTGGTGGAAATACAGGAAATCCAAAAAACAGAGCCAGCGTTCCAAGACGCACCCACAGTGGGTTGACCTCAAAATATGCCGCCATCCCGGCACAGACACCACCGATTAAGGCATTGGTTGAATCACGGACGATCCTCTTGTTTTCCTGCTGTCCGGCGGAAGACTGATTCTGAGATGATCGGTTGGATGATGCTTCGTTGATTGTGGCAAACTCTTCATCGTCGCCAACCATATCTTCTACTGTTCCCATTTGCCGGATCACCGACTGAACGTCTTCAATGGAAATGGCCTGTTTAAAATCGTTGATGAATCCTGTAAAAATCTCCGCAATCCTGGATTCGATATCACCCTGAATATCGGCTCCTCCTTCCACATTTAGAAAATATTGCTTTACAGAGCTCAGGTATTGTTGTAATGCCTCGTATGCATCCTCTTCGATGTGGAAAACGATGCCGGCCAGGTTGATGGTGATGGTCTTTTTCATAGTGGTAGCGGGGAAGATGATTGAGATTCAGAAAGAATTCTGGTTTTGGTCATGATCTGGCTGACAGATGAAGACATCTCCAGCCATGTGTTACCCAGTTCATTCAGGAAGCGACTTCCTGTTTCGGTGAGCATGTAGTATTTGCGGGGCGGTCCGGATGGCGATTCAACCCATTTATAGTCAAGGTAGCCCGTATTTTTCAAACGGGTAAGCAATGGGTAGAGAGTTCCTTCGACCACCATCATTTTGGCCTGAGTGAGTTCCTGAATCATATCGGATGTGTACACCTCCCCTCTTGAGATAATGTTGAGAATGCACAATTCCAATACGCCTTTGCGGAGCTGCACCTGTATGTTGTCCATGTTCATAGTGCTGTCGTAAATGATTGATGAAACAAAAGTACAACAGGTACTTGGTATTACAAAGTACCTTGGTAAAAAATTTACATTACAATACCCAGTACCAAGCAAACTCCTGAACTATGCACACTTTTGTATTTTGACTATCAATCACTTGGCAATTTTCAGTGAATGAAAAAAAAATAAAAAAAATTTTCAAAGGCCACTCAAAACTGGTTTCATCCCACCAACCGACTGACTGGATGACATTTGCGATTATTCCAGAAGAATCCCCGTCATTTTTTGGCAGGTTGGGGTTGCCGTCCTAGCTTTGCAGCCCGTATTCAAAGATTTATGAACCAAACCAAATACATCTTTGTTACGGGAGGCGTCACGTCGTCACTTGGCAAAGGCATCATCGGTGCATCTCTTGCTAAGTTATTGCAATCCAGAGGCTTTTCGGTAACGATCCAGAAATTTGATCCGTATCTCAATATTGATCCGGGAACCCTTAATCCATACGAACACGGCGAATGCTACGTAACCGAAGACGGTGCCGAAACCGATCTTGATCTGGGTCACTACGAAAGATTTCTTAACTCTCCTACTTCACAGGCCAACAACATCACCACCGGCCGGATCTATAATAATGTAATCACCCGGGAGCGAAAAGGCGAATACCTGGGAAAAACAGTTCAGGTAATTCCACACATCACGGACGAAATAAAACGCAATTTCTACCTCCTGGGTGAAGACGGAAAGTTTGACATTGTCATTACAGAAATCGGAGGATGCGTGGGCGATATTGAATCCCTTCCTTTTATTGAAGCTCTCCGTCAGGTTCGCTGGGAACTGGGCCCAAACAACGCAATTGTGATTCACCTTACGTTGATTCCATATCTGGCATCCGCAGGTGAACTGAAAACCAAACCAACCCAGCATTCCGTCAAAACACTTCTGGAAGCCGGAGTACAACCCGATATTCTGGTTTGCCGGACCGAACACAAACTGCCACTTGACATACGGAAGAAGGTGGCTCAGTTCTGCAACGTGCACATCAATTCGGTGATCGAAGCCATGGATGCGGAAACCATTTACGATGTTCCCCTTCTCATGCGGAAAGAGAAACTGGATGAACGTGTGCTCTCGAAACTGAAACTGACTTCCCGTCAGGATCCGGACATGGCCACCTGGAAAGCGTTTCTGGGCAAACTGAAAAACCCAACTGATGAAGTGACGATCGCTTTGGTTGGAAAATATGTGGAACTGAAAGACAGCTACAAATCCATTGCGGAGGCTTTCATTCATGCCGGTGCGGAAACCGAAACCAAAGTAAAACTCAACTGGATCAAGGCCGAAGACCTTTTGACTTCAGAGGCAGTTGAACAACAATTAAAATCAGCCCAGGGAATTCTGGTCGCACCAGGTTTTGGTGAACGGGGTATTGAAGGAAAAATCAATGCTGTGCAATATGCAAGGGAGAACAAGATTCCGTTTTTCGGAATCTGTTTAGGTATGCAATGTGCTGTGGTGGAATTTGCCCGTAATATTCTGGGTCTGAAAGAAGCTGCTTCTTCCGAAATGAATCCGGAAACACCTCATCCGGTGATCGCCTTAATGGAAGACCAGAAATTGGTGGTGAATAAAGGTGGAACTATGCGTCTTGGAGCGTATCCATGCGAAATAAAGAAAGGTACGAAAGCGTTTTCAGCCTATGGTAAGACTCTTATCTCCGAACGGCACCGCCATCGTTACGAATTTAACAACCAATATCTTCCGGCATTCGAATCAGCAGGTATGGTGCCCAGTGGTATCAACCCCGATACCCGGCTGGTGGAAATTGTGGAGCTTAAAAACCATCCGTATTTTGTAGGGGTGCAATTTCACCCGGAACTGAAAAGTACCGTTCTTTCGCCACATCCATTGTTTGTCCGGTTTATTCAGGCCATTCTGGAAACCAGAAGAAAAAAAGAGGAAGAACTCTTCGTATCAACAAAATAGAAACCAACAACAACTGAACTAATGAAAACTCAATTCTATTTCAGAATCATCGCAATCTTATTTGCAGTTGCGGCGATTTCAATGTTCATCGCTCCGTCTGCAAATGCGCAGAAAGAAGTTGTTCAAAAGCCTCTTTCCAAAGCCCGGATTCAGTTCACTGAAAAACAGCACGATTTTGGCGACCTCACCCAGGGAGATGTTGTCACGTACAAATTTGCCTTCCAGAATACGGGGACGGAACCGCTCATGATCCTCAATGTACAGACGACATGTGGTTGCACAGCACCTGAATGGCCAAAAAAGCCCATTCCGCCTGGTGAAGGAGGAGAAATTGTGGTGACATTCAATTCAGCCAAAAAAATGGGCAGGGTCAATAAAATCATCACGGTGTACACCAACGGGGAAAAACCGGAAGAAAAGCTGAAGATTGTAACCAATATTTTACCACCAGCTGCCGACACTCCGGCCCCTGAAAAACCCATTAAAGTAACCGAAGACTGATCCGGACCGATATTTACTGATGACACGCATTTTACTGGACACCAACGTAATTCTCAACGATTTTTTTCACCGGAACCCTGATTTTGGATTTCAACGGATTTCAGATCCGGAGCAAATCCGACAGGTTGAAGACTACAGGAACACCGTCCACGAATCACTGTTGTTTCTGAGCCTCCAGAAAGAAGTTCAGGTTTACTGTACCACGCCCATTCTTGCCCGGTACGGAGCTTTGCTGGGAGATTTACTGGTTCCGGCTGAAACAGTGCTCGAAGAATTGCAATACTGGATGAGCAACATTCAACTGGTGGAAGTGGGTTCAAATGATCTGGCTGAAAGTCTGGTCCAGATGGAAAACGCTAACAGCAAAGTTGATTTTGATGATTACCTGCTGAAGCATCTTTCACAGAAAAACGAAATCGACATGATCGTGTCCTCCGTTCCGAAATCAAGGGAGTTTTTCTGGCCGGTGCTTGTCTTTAAACCCGAAAAACTGAAGGATCTCACCTTTTCAAAATCAGAGGGTTAAAGTAATTTACTTCCGGATAAACCGGGCCATAAAGAAACCATCCCATCCTTCAGAGGGCCAGGTCCGGTGCTGTTCTTCCAGCTCAAATTCGGGATGTTCTGCCAGAAAATTCTCCACCTGCTGCTCATTTTCCCCTGGCATCAGACTGCAGGTGGCATACACCATCTTTCCTCCTTTCTTCACCATCCGGCAATATCGGTCGAGAATGTCGGCCTGCGTTTCCTTCACGTCCTCCAGAGCTTCCTCCGTCAGTTTCCATTTGGTATCCGGATGACGGCGCAACACCCCAAGTCCACTACAGGGAGCGTCCAGTAACAAACGATCGGCCTTTCCGTCCCAGAATTTAAGGGTTTTATTTCCCCGGATGAATTCCGTTGTGATGCATTTCACGCCTCCACGTGTCGCCCGTTTCTTCACTTCTTCCAGCTTCCAGCCTTCCACATCCATGGCGACAATTTTTCCCTGGTCCTTCATTAAGGCTGCCAGATGCAACGATTTTCCACCGGCACCGGCACAGGCATCAATCACCAACTGACCCGGTTCTGTCTGCAAAAAAGGCGCAATGCACTGAGAAGCGGCATCCTGCACTTCATACAATCCTTTGCGGAAAGAACCGAGGCGAATCACATTGGTACGGCCATGCAACAGCAAGGCTTCCGGATGATCAGCCACTGCACTTACTTCAATTCCTTCTCCGGAAAGTACCGCGATGAGTTCTTCAGGATTTGTCTTTAACGAATTGGCTCTCAAATAAATAGGAGCAGGTTCATTGAGTGCTGATATTTCTGCCGGCCAACGGGAACCCAGCTCTTCCATGCCGGTTTCCCACAACCAATCAGGCACCGAAACTTCCAGTTTGCCCAATCCGGAAATGGGTTTGGAAAGCTCCTCCATGTTCCAGCCACTGCATTCCGGCCATTCATGAAGATCATGTCCTTT
>DAIOVD010000077.1:8468-19052 GCA_036759185.1 Catalimonadaceae bacterium
TGGTTCTCAGTTGGTCTTGGTTAATTCTTCGAAAAGGGCCTGCAAAGTGGCATCTTCCGGTTGGGTTTTGCAAGGACGGGACTTTATTTCTGCTTTTGCTGTTTCCAATCTCTCCTCGGTTAGAGGATGTGAACTGAGAAACTCCGGCACTTCGGCTCCGGATGATTTGGAATCTTTGTTCATGATTTCCATCAAACCGGTAATTCCTTTCTGTGAAATCTGGTTCCGGCATAGAAAATCGTGGGCAGCTTTATCGGCTTCACGTTCAAAATCCCGTGAATAACTCAGATCCCGAAGGTTGTTGGCATTATCGGCCAGCACACCTGCAAGTCCGGTCAGATCTCCGAAAAAGAAAGAAAATACAGCATATGTCGACATAGAACGAAACATGGTCCGAACTGAATGGCGACCTTCCACATGTCCTGCTTCATGCCCAATTAAGGCAACCAACTGTGGATAGGCATTCATTCTGGAAAGTGCACCGTCATAAATAAAGATCTTCCTGCCGGGAATGGCAAAAGCATTGAACGCATCTTTTTTGATGACAAACAATTCAATCGGACGGTTCTCTTCCGACAACTCGCTGCTTTCCGGTGCCATTAGCCGACCATAAAAAGAGCGTAGTATCCGCGTTTTGGCGGTATCCACCGGAGTTTCCAACAATACTTGTTTACTGAAGGCATCGCCCAGATCATCTTCCCAGCTTTGAGGAACCCTGATCGCAATTGAATCGGCAATAAGCGGAAGTCCTTTCCAGAAAAACAGTACCAGAAAAACAAGAAACAGGGCAAAAACAGCCACGAGCTTGCTTCCTGTGCTTCTGTTTGACCTCACTTTCCTTTGGTTTGGGTTTCCCCATTGCGGATATTTTGCAAACAAGGATTTCAGAAAATATGCGTCTTCCAGCAACAAACTCTCCGTGGAACCCGTATTCCTGTAAACCGACCACTTATCTGCCCCATGCATTTGAACGATGCTTGTTTCCATCAAATCCCAGGATTGTTCCTGATCGACGATCCGGAACACAAGCCGGCCATTTGTTTCGATCAGATCAACCGGCAATGGAGCGGATTTCGGATTCTGGTAATAATGGGCTCGAATCATGAAATTGTGGCTGAAATCTGTTTTTCCGGTATCATTCTGCAAAAATCAGAAAAATGTATCGAAAAGGAATATCCGGAATGGGATTCCGTTCAAATCCTTTCCATTATATTGCCCGTCCGAAACCGGGAACCTTTCATGGCCCAAACCAAGGGAACACTTTTTTTTCTTTTCTTTTTAGCTGCCTCCGCTCTGAAGGCACAGAATTTTGGAAGTTCGTTCGATTTCCTAATCAAGGAAACCAATGCCCGGGTGGCCGCATTGGGCGGACAGAATGTTTCTCTTCGTGATGATGATGTCCAGCTCACAACAGGCAATCCGGCTGTCGTAAACAGCACAATGGCACGGACAGCTGGATTTACTGTGAATCCTTCTTTCGGCAAGGTAGTCCAATACAATCTGGCGTATGCCGATTCGCTATCGAAACTGGGAAATACCTTCTGTAACCTGCAGTTTCTGGACTATGGAAAATTGGCAGAAAGGGATGCGGCAGGTATCAAAATGGGGGATTTCAATGCCAGTCAATATGCCTTTTCTGTCGGAACCGGTCGTAAAAAAGGCAACTTCCATCTTGGAGCAGCCATAAAGTTTTCCGGATTTCAAATTCAGGGAAATCACTCGTATGCATTGATGTTTGATATGGGAATGTTTTATCAGCATCCCCGGAAATCAATGGCATACGGTCTGGCCATAAAAAATATAGGAGGCACCCTGAAGAAATTTGACAACAGCGACAAGAAGATGCCGGTACCTTTCAATATTCAGGCAGGTATATCATACAAACTGGAACACATGCCCCTCCGGATTTCCGTCACGGCATTCTATCTTCAGGAAACCAATATTCAGTATGTTGATCCGAATGCACCGGGCACACTTGACCCAAATGGTGTGTTGATCAAGGAAAAACGAAAACTGACGGAGCAAATCGCCCGCCATCTCAACGTCGGAGGGGAATTCATGCTTCATAAAAGCTTCCACCTCAGAGTTGGCTACAATCACTTGAGAAGGAAAGAACTACGGCCGGATGCAGGTGCAGGCCTCACCGGGTTTTCATTGGGTTGTATGATCAACACAAAGCCAATCAATCTGAGTTATACATACTCAGGTTGGCAGAGTGCCGGTGGACTTCATTTTATCAGCCTCAATTGCAGGCTGGCCAATTTTATCACAAAAAACTAAATCATAAAAAACCTGTTGTAATCAACACATGGATACTCAATCGCTTACACCCTTTCAGATAGTTCAGGAACTGGACAAATACATTGTAGGCCAAAACGATGCGAAGAAAAATGTTGCCATTGCTCTCCGGAATCGCTGGAGAAGGATGAATGCAGCGGATGATATTAAGAATGAAATTGTACCCAACAACATTCTTATGATTGGCGCAACCGGTGTCGGGAAAACCGAAATCGCACGCCGGCTCGCCAAAATTGCCAAAGCACCTTTTGTAAAAGTGGAAGCATCCAAATTTACAGAAGTCGGATATGTTGGAAGAGATGTTGAGAGTATGGTCCGCGATCTGGTGGAACAAACTGTGCGGATGGTGAAACAGGAAAAGACGGAATCGGTGAAAGAAAAAGCTGCCCGGATTGTGGAAGATCTCATTCTCGACATTCTGATTCCACCTCTAAAAGAAAGCAAAAAGAACATCGACACTCCAAGCCGGGAAGATGTCGAGCAGAATGAACAAACCCGGGAACGTTTCCGGGAAAAACTGGCCAAGGGCGAACTTGACAACCGCAAGATCGAAATTCAGGTCAGTAAAAAAACGAATCCCAATATTGGCATCATGGGGGCAGGTCCCATGGACGAAAGTGCCCTGATGAACATCCAGGAAATGTTGGGGGGAATGGTGCCAAAAGGCCCGAAAAAACGAAAAATGACCATTTCAGATGCCCGTAAATCCATGATGGATGAAGAAGTGGATAGGCTCATCGATATGGAAGAAGTAAAAGAGGAAGCCCTCGTGAGAGCGGAAAACTCAGGCATCATCTTCATTGACGAAATCGATAAAATCGCATCCAACAGTTCCGATCGTGGTTCCAGTGGCAGCGTAAGCCGGGAAGGTGTGCAACGCGATTTATTACCTGTTGTGGAAGGAAGTGCGGTTTCTACAAAATACGGAACCATCAACACCGACCACGTGTTGTTTATCGCAGCCGGTGCGTTCCATTTTGCCAAACCATCGGATCTGATTCCGGAATTGCAGGGACGATTCCCGATCCGGGTAGAACTGGACAACCTCACGCAGGAAGATTTTGTCCGGATTCTCAAAGAGCCAAAAAACTCACTGATCAAACAGTATCAGGCATTGTTTCAGGCGGAAGGAGTTGAACTGGCTTTCACTTCAGAATCCGTCGATAAAATTGCCGAAACGGCCATGATCATCAACGACCAGGTGGAAAACATCGGAGCCAGAAGACTTCACACCATCATGAGCCAGTTATTAAATGATTACCTTTTCCGAATGCCGGAAGAGGTTCCGTCCGGACAAAAAATCGAAATTGACGGAGCCCTGGTGGATTCCAAACTGAAAACACTTGTTAAAAACAGAGACCTTAGCCAGTATATACTATGAAAAAGCCACTTTTAATGTTTGCCGCCGGTCTGCTTTTCGCCACCGGTAACGTCAGTGCCCAAAAACTCTGGGACTGTTCACAGGGAAAAATTGATTTTTTCTCTAAAACTCCTGTGGAGGACATCGAAGCACACAGCAAAGCGGGTGGTGCTATTCTGAATACTGAAACGGGAGCCATCGCGTTCAAAGTGCCCATCAAGTCGTTCAAATTTGCGAACGATCTGATGGAGGAACATTTCAATGAAAACTATCTGGAATCAGACAAATACCCGGATGCTACGTTTTCAGGGAAAATTGAACCTCTTGTTGATTTTTCAAAACCAGGGACATACCCTGTAAAAGCGAAGGGCAAACTGAAAATGCATGGCGTGGAAGTGGATCGGGAATTTACCGGTACCATCACTGTGAATGCCGATAAAACTGCTGAATTGAAATGTGATATGGAAGTGCCTCTGGCCGACCATAAAATCGAAAAGCCTCAGCTGGTTATGGTGAAAATCGCAGATAAAATTGCGGTGAAAGTGGATTTCATCCTCAAACCCCGTGGCTGATCAGGGATTGGCCAGTTGCTGACGGGATGAATAAGCTGAGTTGAAATACCGGAGAAATTGTCCCAGGACTACCGTATTCTCCCCTCCTGCCCGCAAAACACCTGAGTTCCATAATACTGAAGCGGCACGTTCCCAGAGAATGTGCCGCTTTTTTTCGGCCTTATCTATTTTCCAGAGGGCATCCAACAGTGAAAACGAAAGGTCACGAAACCCCGAACCGGATGGCGGGGTGCCATGCTGAACAAGCTCGTCGGCCAGATTGGATATCACGGCTTCTGCATACGGTTTCAGTATGGCCGCTTTTATTGAATCGCCACGATCCCGAAGTGCGGCATATGCATTGACAAGTGCCATTCCGTTAATAGAACAGGACCAGGAACTGGCATTCGAAGCGTCCCATATCCGGCCGGGAAGGGACGAATAATTGACCAGGCTGTCAAAAGAAATATTGGTTCCGTCAACAATTCGATTCGAATCCTGGTCCATCAGAATGGCAGGGATGATGCATTGAGAAATCAGTTTCCAGGCATGATCGCGGTATTTTGGTTCACCAGTGAGATCATACAAAGCCGAAAGTCCTGCTACATTTTTTGCAGTGAGACTCAGGTTGACTACCGGTTTCTCTTTCAGCATCCAGTCACCGGCAAGCCGGGCTGCCACCAGATAAGTGGAATCCTGCAAGCCAATAAAGGAATGAATCATCTCTTCCACAGCCCAGTACATATGATACGAAAGCGGTGAATCCCAAACCTGAACACCCGGAAATTGGTCGGCTACTAAAAAACGATACCCGGCAAAGTTTCCGCTTTTGAAAGCCGGACAGGCTTCCGGATACGTCTGGCAATTCTTTGTCACCACCCTCTGAACCGCTCCACTCAACGCACAATCTTCTTCTCCTTCTTTCCTAAAAACATAACCCAACGCACCCGCCTGATATCCGGGAAGAACAGATGCGGTCGTTTCAGTGAATTGCTGCGACTTCAGCATGGTGGCGATATCCCGAAGGATAATCCGGTCAACAGCAAAGCGCCGGTTTTGTGCCGCATAAAAAACACCCAGCATGGAAGCCGGTGTTTCAGTGGGCAATTCGGGACAATTCATCTGCCAGGAAACCAAATGATCCATGGCCAGATTCCAGATTTTAGCCACTTCTGCCGGGGGGACTGGTGTTGTGTCCGGCGTTGAATAGTTGGGGTCTGAATATGCTTTTCCTGCATGATATCCCCGCAATTCAATGGCAGATTTTGTCAAGGACGGAATCTCAGTAAAATCTCCGGATGCCATTTTCTCCTGGATCCGACGTTTCATTTCTGCCACCGGATCAGTATCCTGCGAAGTTGCGGACTGGCCGGAAACCAGATATGGCAAAGCGAAAAGCAGAACCAAAAACCAGAAGGATTTTCTCATACCATTAAATCATGAACAAATTCTGAAAGGCTTGTTTTACCTTCGCAGCACAATAATACAGAAGGCAATGTTTGATATGATGAAAATGATGGGCAAGCTTGGTGAAATGAAAACCAAAATGGCTGAAGCCCAGGCGAAAGTTGCACAAATTCAGGCGTCAGGAGAATCCGGTGCCGGAATGGTGAAAGCAACCGTAAACGGCACCAAAAAGGTAATCGACCTTGAAATCGACCCTTCTTTACTGAATCCCAATGATGCGGTGATGCTGAAAGATCTTGTGATTGCGGCCATCAACCAGGCTCAGCAAAAGGCCGAAGAACTGGCAAAAGAAGAAATGAAGCGTAGCACAGAAGGTGTTCTTCCCAATATTCCCGGCCTTGATCTAAGCGCCTTTGGCCTCTAAAATTACCGTAGCCATTCTCAACTGGAATGGAATCGACCACCTGAAACAGTATCTTCCTTCGGTGGTTGCCCATTCCGGTGATGCTCGCATCCGGGTGATTGATAATGCATCAAATGATGAATCAGTTTCCTGGCTTAAAAAAGAATATCCGCAAGTCGAACTTCATGTTCTCCCAAAAAATCTGGGATTCACAGGAGGTTACAACGAAGCACTCCGCCACATCGAAACAGAACTGATTGTCCTTCTCAATTCCGATGTGGAAGTGACCACCAACTGGCTCGATTCCATGCAAAAACGAATGGAATCCAATTCTCAGATTGCGGCCTGCCAGCCAAAAATTCTATCCTGGCGGCAAAAAGATCTTTTCGAATATGCGGGAGCCTGCGGTGGATTTCTGGATGTGATGGGCTATCCGTTTTGCAGAGGACGGATTTTTGAAACCTGCGAAACCGATTCCGGACAATACGATACCGCCATTCCTGTTTTCTGGGCCAGTGGCGCCTGCATGATGGTGAGAAAAGATGCCTTCCTCAAATGCGGTGGTTTTGAGGAAAGCTTTTTTGCCCACATGGAAGAAATTGACCTTTGCTGGCGGTTCTGGAAACAAGGATTTTCTGTTTGGGTGGAACCGCAATCAACGGTTTATCATCTGGGCGCCGGGACCTTATCCAAAACCAGTCCGAAGAAAACCTTTCTCAATTACCAGAACGGATTGGCCATGCTCTTTATGAACAGCACCTCATCACAACTGTTCTGGAAAATTCCGCTCCGTCTGGTTCTGGACGGAATCGCCGGTCTTAAATACATCTATCATGGCGAATGGAACAATTGCTGGGCCATTTCCAGAGCACACATGGCTTTTTATGGAAAGGCTGGTTACTGGATGAAACGTCGGAAAGATGCATGGCGAGTGGACAATCATGCGATTCCGCCCTCCGTTTTTCTGCCAGATTCTGTTCTTCCTGCCTATTTCTTTCAGGGGAAAAAATGGTTTTCTCAGATAATGAAATCCTGATTCAGGAAGCCCGGTTTTTCCATTCCGTTTTCAGATCCGCTTCGAATACATCCCAGATGTAGAGAACATCGGCTTCAAACTTCTGAAGTTCTTCCAGCGTATCGATTACGGGTTGCTGCCATTTTTCCTGCCAGGGCTGTTGGGTAACGTACGCAAACACTTCGGTTGAAATCCTGGAAAATGATTCTTCATGTTCGTATTCCAGAATAAATTTCCGTTTCACAAAACCCTGAAACGTTTTCACGAGTTGCTGACTTCGGTCGCCCAGATGCTGACTTGAAAACAAACCCAATGTCTCCGGATCAGCGAGAATGAGCGTGTCGTACATGTCGGTTCCCGACTCAGGTCTTCGGGCAAGAAGCAATCGATCCAGCCACATCTCAAACAACAGGTGAAAGAGAAAAAACTTTCGTTCAACACCGGGAAAACGCTTTTCAAGATGTACTTTCCAGAGAGCCACCCCTAAATTGAAGAGGTTGGATTGATGAAATTTCTTGTCTGCCAGCCAATGCAATTCAATTCCGGATTTCAGCCCTGAATAAAGCTGACCCTCCACATCCCTGAGACGATTGGAACTGATCTGCACATTGGCTCTCCGTGCTATATCAGGCAAAAGAGAACCAATGAGAAAATCATCGTCGCTGCTGGGAGATGCCAGAAGAAAGTGCGCCAGGTAATTCAAAGGATGGAATCAGTATAAAAGCAAGAGCAAAGAAAGGAAGGAAAACAGGATTCCAAGAAGATTCTGCCGGGACAAGGAATCCCTGAAAAACAAATACGAAACCAATCCTGTCACCAGAATCACGCCCAGATTGGCAACAGGAAACACAATATTGCCCTGGTTTTCAAAGCTATCCAATGCTTTCAATATGAAATAATAGGAAAAGAAATTGGGCAGACCGAGCATAAAACCTGCCAGGAATATTTTGGAAGAAAGACGATTCCGTCCTTCTGAAACTGACCTTAGAAAAAAAGGAAGTGAAGCCAGAAAAGCTCCGAGAAACACCATCATGACAAACAATGGCTGATTTTCCATCGGAACCTGCGTTTCATTGCACCACTGAGAAAGAGCATCGGTAACTCCGGTTCCGAGAAAAATAGACAAAGGCAACCACCATCCTGAAAATCCAGATGAAGAATCTGCCGGGGATTCTTTCTGCGAAACAAGCCAGATGGAGAAACAACAAAAAATCAGACCGAGTCCGGAAGCAAGTCCAAGTCCTTTGCCATTGTGCAGAAGGATGGAGGCAAAAAAAGGAATGACAAGAGAAATTTTCGTTGAAACAGAGGAAACGGTCATTCCCATTCGCTCAACCGTTAATCCAGTGAGGAAAAAATTACCCAGGAAGATTGCCCCCAGAACCAAAGGCCAGAACCACCAACCGGAAGACGGTATAGCGAGAAGTTGTGAAGCGGAAGGGGCTGAAAAAAAGAAACCCAGAACGAGACAGACGAGGTAATTCATAGAAATTACCTGCAGCCTGTTCACATTCCAGGTTTCGAATATTCTGAAATTGATGTACAAAGCACTGCTAAGCAGAATAAAACCCAACAGGCTCAACATAACCGGTATGTCTTATTTCAAAACTGCGTTCAGCCGGATGTCGGTATTGAGCAGTTTAGAGATCGGACAGTTTGCTTTTGCATCCAACGCGAGCTCCTGAAATTTCTCGGCCGTAATTCCTGGTACAACCGCTGTGCACTCAAGGTCGATGGATGGAATGGCTCCGTTTTCAAGCGTTACTGTGGCGGTTGTTTCGATCGATGTCGGAACAAATCCGGCTCCGGACAAATTGAAACTTAGTTTCATTGTGAAGCAACCTGAGTGGGCTGCCGCAATTAACTCTTCCGGATTGGTACCGACTCCGGATTCAAAACGAGAGAGATAGGAATACTGGGTCTGGTTCAAAACGGAACTTTGAGTGGACAGATGGCCTTTGCCTTCTTTGCCGGTTCCTTCCCAATGGGCTGTTGCAGTTCTTTTCATTCTTTTTTTTAGGCAATTTAAAAACAGGTTGGCGGCAACTCCAAATCAGAATCTGACTATCCTCACTTTTCGATGGAGAAATATCAAAGAAGCTGGATTGCATGTGGAGAAATTGAATTTCTATGCACGTCAAACCATAAAATGAAGGAAGAAAAACAGATGCATATCACTGAATACCTTCCGTAAATTCTGGAGCAGGAAATCCCGATCGCAAAATATTTTCATTTTCTTTCCTGAAATAATTTCCGAAATCTCTTCTGAAATTATTTCAGAAATTTTTGAAAAATTATTTCAGAACTTCTGACTCATATTCTGAGTCTGCATTTTCCCTGTGTTATTCAACCGGACTGAATAACCTGATCCTTCGATCCATCAAAAAGTACGGGAATCCCATTATCAGCAGCCATCATCATAAAATTCCTTTTCCTGAAACCAAAGGATTCTTTACTTTTATCACAAACCAGAAAATCCGGCCAGCCTGGTTTTTCCGGGAATTCACAACCATTTAAGACCTTTTCAAGTTACATCAACATGCGAATGAAAAGCATAGTTGCGGCCAGAGGCAATCCATACTACACCATGGTATGGCTGGCGATTGCGGGTTCATTTTTGCTGTTTTTCTTTCTGATTTTCGTCTTTTTCCTACGGGTACAAAGTGCAGGCTGGATTCCGGTTACACTTCCGAAAGCGTTTAATTTCAGCACACTGATCATTTGCTTCAGCTCCGTATCCCTCATTTTTGCCAACCGGAGTTTCCGGAATGAAGCTTTCAACCAATCTTATTTCTGGCTCACCATTACACTTACACTGGCCATAGCTTTCGCCATTCTTCAGGTGGCAGGATGGCTGCATCTATTCGAAGCCGGAATCAGTTTACACCAAACATCCGGGGCTTTCATTTATCTGGTCACCGGTTTGCATTTTCTCCACATTCTGCTGGGGCTGGCTGGAATGGGATGGATCTGGCTGGATTCGTATAACAGCCGGTCGTATGTGGAAGGATTTATTCACAGTCTTAACCCCATGAAAATGACACGTCTCCGGATTGTTTCTGTATTCTGGCATTTTTTAGACCTTTTGTGGATCATTCTTTTTGCACTTTTGTGGCTGCATCAGAAACAGCCACCCGGCTGATCCACCTGAATTGAGACGACGTTCACTTGCAGAGTTTTTACTTTTTCTGCCGTTTCCGGTCATCATTGGATTCCTGGCCCTGTCATTTCCCTATTTTGTGGACGATGCCTTTATTTCATTCCGGATCACGAAAACCATCCTTCATTCCGGGTCTCCATATTTTACCGAAGGCCTCCCTGTTTATACTTCGACGTCTCTGCTGTATCCTTACTGGAATGCCATCTGGTTTCTATTAGCCGGACAAATGGCAATAGAATGGATTCCTTTGATCAATGGTATGCTGTTGGCTTCTGCTGCAATGGTTTGCCTGAAAAAAGTGATTGATGCTCAACCAGAGTCAAGGTTATTTCCCAAAATCATTGCCATTCTTTTTATTCTCCCCTGGGTCACTGAATTCAGAACCATTAC
>DAIOVD010000078.1:0-18954 GCA_036759185.1 Catalimonadaceae bacterium
GGAAGGAAGGGGAGGAGCCGGTTTGCCAGGTTTTCTGCCGGTTCATGTGTGAAACCTGCAAAGATGACCTGCTCCAGCTTATGCGCCTGTTTTCCAATGGCTTCGGCGATGTAAGGGTGGGCGTGCCCATGCGTATTCACCCACCAGGAACTGATGCAATCCAGAATTTTCCGACCGTCTTTGGTGTATAGAAATTCACCTTCGGCCCGGTCGATGCAGATTTCGTTGCCTGAAATTCCCGGTGTGTAGGGATGCCAGACATGGGATTGGTTTAGTGGTTCCATTGCAGTTGTGTACTTAACTCACGGATCTGTTCCAACCCCACGCTTTCCAATTTCGGAATCCGGAGCAGGCAGGAACATCCGGCTTCCTGTAAAAGTATCGATTCTGCATTCTGAAAATCTTCTCCATTGAAAATAATTCCGGCCAAAGGAATCTGTCGTCGTTTCAGTTCCCGGATCGTAAGCATTCCATGGTTGAGTGCGCCCAGATAATGGTTGATCACCAGAATGACGGGCAGCTCAAGGTGTTCAATAAGATCGGCAATTGTCTCTTTTGTAGAAACCGGTACCAGCACACCACCGGCACCTTCCACAATCAGATTGTTGCTGGTGTCTGGCAGTTTGAAATCGGATAACCGCATCGACACACCTTCCTTTTCTGCTGCAAAATGTGGAGAGGCCGGAGTTTGCAGACGGTACCGTTCCGGGTGGCAAACCACTTCAGAACCCAACCAGCTTTTGATCTGGTCGGTATCGGCTGGTTCTCCACACTGAACGGGTTTCCAGTAATCGGCTTTTAAAGCGTAGGTAAGAATGGCTGAAGCCAGCGTTTTGCCGGAATCGGTGTGGATGGCGGTGATGAAAAATCCTTTTTGGTTCAAAGTATGCTGAGTTTTTCCGACGAAATTCGTCGCCGCAAGTTAATCCCGTATCACCTTTATGCCTGAATTGAAAGTATCAATGCTGTTCTTCAGTTCCCGCTGTTTTGCTCACCGCTTCACCCCGGAAATAGATAGGAGGGGTGGGTCCATCGGGTTCCGCCAGTAAAGGCAGGCGGAATTTCATGTAGTTGATTTTGAATCCTTTTTTTGTGAATTTGTCCTCAAAGTAGGTCTGAATTCCGTGGTGTTCATCCTTCCATTCTGATTCATATAAATCGTGCGTCAGGCAAATCACTTCGCCTCCAAACGCCTGCACCGATTCAACCGAATAGTCCATTAACGGCCGGTTGTCGGTTTTGAGATGCAGGATTCCGTCCGGCCTCAGGATGTGCTGGTACAGTTTCAAAAACCGGGAAAAGGTAAGACGACGTTTCTCGTCCTTGTCTTTTGGGCGGGGATCCGGAAACGTGATCCAGATTTCCGATACTTCCTGCCAGCCGAAAAAGCTTCTGAGGTTTTCGATTTTAGCACGGAGGAAAGCCACGTTGTCAAGTCCGTCATCCAGAGCCGCTTTGGCTCCCACGTAAATACGGGAACCTTTGATGTCCATCCCCACAAAGTTTTTCTCCGGAAATTCTTTGCCCAGACCATAACTGTATTCACCTCGTCCACAAGCCAGTTCGAGCACCAATGGATTTGGGTTACAGAAAATATCCGAATGCCAGACGCCCGGCAAGGAGAGGTAATTCTCTTTACCGAGTTCAAGAATGTGGTCCATCTGCTTGCTCTCGGCAAATCGTTTACTTTTCTGGCGGGACATGTTTATGTGTTAAAAGCCGCAAAACTAGGCGGAAGGCAATTCAAAAAAAATCAGGCTGCGAAATTCAGGACGGTTTCCTGTTGTGGAAATCAATGCAACACCATCTTCCTGCTGAAGGATCGTCCTCCCATTTCGATCTGGACAAAGTACATACCAGCACGCATTTTTGGAAGTTCTATTCCGATCCGCTGACTATCAAGGTTAAAATGAATTGTATCTTCCATTACAAGAGCTCCTTTCGAATCGGTTATTTTGTATTGTGCATCCCCTATGGCGGTTGATTCGAGTAATTCGATGTACATGATTTTTCCCGAATTGGGGTTGGGGAAAATGTGGAGATCAAAAGGAAAAGTGAGGATTGGTTTGGCACCGGCCAGAATGTGGGCTTTCACAAAACCAGGTATTCCCCAGCCAATCAGGTTGTTGGGATTGTCTTTGTTCGAACCGCTGTTTTTCAGGTGGGCCATCACTTGTGTGGCAGTCAGATCGGGGTGTGCCTGCCAGAAACCTGCTGCCAGACCACACATGATGGGACATGAAAAAGAGGTTCCCCCATTTGTAGTGATGCCGGAAGCAGTAAACACATCGGCAATCACCGCGGATCCACCCTGTGCGACCAGATCAGGTTTGATCCGGCCGTCGGCAGTAGGTCCTTTTCCGCTGAAAGTGGAATACAGCTCTGTTGGTCCGACGGATCCGACAGTCAGGATATTTTCGGCATCGGATGGAACGGCAATCCATCCGCCCCAACTGCTGTTATTGCCTTCGTTTCCGGCACTGTTGAGCACCACCATTCCCTTGGCTGCTGCCATGGACGCGGCTTTTGATGAAAACGATTGTCCATCCAGACTTGAATATGTAAAACTTATTCCGGGCGGATCAAACGTTGTGTAACCCAATGAAGAATTAACCAGATCAGCACCGATGCTGTCGGCCAGTTCGAGGCCAGCAACCCAATAGGCACATTCTACTTCAAATTCAGTGTTTGCATCTTCGGTACGGATCAGAAAGTATGAAGCGTTGTACGCACCTCCAATGATACTTCCCGGAAGAAAACCTGCTATGTTGCTCAGAACTGCGCCACCATGCCAGTGATCCTGGTATACATCGCCGTCATTGGCAACGATATCTCGCACACCCAGAATTTTGTTGTTCTGAAACAAATGACTGAAGGCGGCATGGGTATGCACATTCTGAAAACCGGCATCCATGACCGCAATGGTCATGCCTTCTCCATGAAAACCCCAGGAATGCATGGAGTCGATTCCCAGCATCAGATTCTGGTTTCCGGAACTGCCATAATCCAGACTCTGCGTTCCGTTGGCTTTGAGTTTCTTCACGACAGATGAAGGCAATTTGGAATTCAGAGGTTGGGAGTTTTCCACAAACGGGAAATCCACAATCTGGTTAAGAACCTCTCCGCTGCACTCAATAATGGCAGCATTGATCCATTTAAGAGGATTCAGAACAAGGGCGCCGGCTTGTTTGATGGTATTGATGTAAGCAGGACTGACGGGTAAATCGGTGCTGTCAAGTGGAAGATTCTGGTGAACTCTTCTCTGGATGGATTTGGCAGATAGAAAGGCAGACGGATTTGTAAGACTGTACGGATTTCCGCCTGCTTTATTCTTAAAAAAGATGATGTACTTTTTGTTTTGGGCAGAAGCCTGAAAGCCTAAGAAAACAGAAAACAGGACAAGGCAAATGGCCCGGAAATTAATCCTTGTCGTTGAGAATGAGGGTGAATGTTTTCGTGTATCCAATTTCAATTTTCGGTATTTGTCCGCAAGGATCTTCTCCATCCTGAGAATACTGAATGAAGGACCTGCGTTTGTACCCAAGTCCGATCCCTCTGTAGTAAACCTCGCGGAACTCACTTTTGTTAATGCAATTTGAGTCTATTTTTTGAACTATTTCAACGGACGCTACATTTTGACCATTAAACACGGCTGATTTGTTAAGATTCCGGACGGCGTACCAGAAAACCGAGTTGCTGTCCTGCTGCGTGTTGAACTGATTTCCATCCCAGCGGCTGCCTTCCTGAAGCGGAAAACGGAGTTTGACATAAGGCCGGTTGTTTTCCGTTTTGATGATTTTGTTGTCATCTGCCCGGATGCTCCAGACGGAATCGATGACCCAGGGAAGGGTGGTATCTGCAGCCCGGTATACTTCAATTTTATACACCACACTTCCTTCCTGCTGATAGAGGCTGTCGGAAATTAATTCTTTGATGAAATATGTTCCCTGCGTCGTATCGCCTGAAAAGCTGTAACCAATGGTGTCGACTCTGTAGATCCAGTAATTGCCTTTGACAACCGGGTAGTAATCTTTGCCCGATTCGATTGTTTCCGGACTGATTTCGGATGTGGAACAGGAGTACACTCCTGCCAGAAACAAAAGCGCAAATACCTGATTCAGAATTCGAAGGCCGGGATTTCTCATGCGACAAATATAAGTGACGCCGAAAAACGATTTCTTTCCATGTAGTATTTCCTTGATGTGGGCATATTTTTTACATTTGGGCATGATTCGAAACCACTTCACTACTTTTATCAAACATGGAATTCTGACTGCCTTATGCATCGGATTGTTTTCCGACTGCCGGCCTGATGATGACGTTCCGCAGTTTGTGACCTATCTCCTACGGATTACCCACAAAGCGTCCGGATCGCCTCTTGTAGCCAACCAGGTCTACACAGATAGTTCAGGGCAAACCTATTCAGTAAACAAACTCAACTATTTCATTTCCAACATCAAATTCCGGAACAAGGAAACCGGTGATTACTATCACGAAGTGGCCAGTTATCACCTGATCAATGCTTTAAGTAATCCAGCTAACACCGAAATCATCCTCCGGAATGTTCCGAGGAAAAAATTCTCCGAAATGGAATTGTCGTTCGGAGTTGACAACTCGGCCAATCATTCCACCGATAACATCGGCGACCTTGACCCGGGCAATGGCATGGCCTGGGACTGGAAAACGGGGTATAAATTCATGGAACTTGAAGGGAACTACACATCCGCCGGCCAGTCCGGTTCATTTCTGTACCATACAGGAGAAGATGCCAGTTATCGTACGGTGACCTTCAGTTTTAAAAATCTGCTGAGTAATGACCTTGATGTTGTAAAAGATGGACAGGTAATTTTTGATGCCGATATTGCATCTGCTTTCGGGCAACCCAATCCGGTGGATTTCAAAGTGTTGAACAATGTGATGTCGGTTTCAGCAGGAGCCGGTAAAATTGCCGATAACAATGCCCGGGCCTTTTTTAAAATGGTGGGCGCTCAGTAGGTATTTCTCTCTTGTTTTTGTATCCGGTTTGATTTTGTTTCCGGCATGTGAAAACAAAGAGGCGAAACTTCCCTTTGCCGGAATTCCTTCACCAGGAAATAATCCCATAACGGAGGAAGGAGTTGCGTTCGGTCGGGCACTCTTTCAATCTCCATTGTTGTCAGCAGATGGTAAATCATCCTGCTTTACCTGTCATCGTCCGGATTCCGGCTTTTCGGGTTCTGTTACTCATCTCAATCCACATTCCAAACTCAAAAGGGAGATTCAGGGACTTTTTAACCTGGCATGGAGTCCGTCCTTTTTCTGGGATGCCCGTGAAGAAACGCTGGAATCCCTTATTCTGAAACCGATACAAAGTCCGGATGAAATGAACCTTGCCCTTCCGGTTTTACTTAAGAAAGTGAACCAGAATGCGGAACTGACGCAATTGTGCCTGGCTGCTTTTCAAACGGACAGTATCGGAACAGTTCATGTGGCAAGAGCCCTGGCCCAATTTGTCCGGACCCTGGTTCGGCAGCCGGAACTACCAGATTCAGAAGGAAAGACGTTGTTTCAAGAACATTGTTCCAAATGCCATTCGGGAAAGACAACTTCTGATTTTCAAATCCGCAAGTCTGTTCTGGCTCCGTCCGGAATTGACTCGGGTTATTTCCGCATTACTCATTTGCCCAAAGATGTGTACCTCTTCCGAACACCCGGACTGGCGGCAGTTTCGAAAACCGCACCCTACACGCATGATGGCCGGGTGCCGGATCTGGATTCATTGGTCAGAATGTATGCAAAAAGGTTACCCGCGAAAGAACTGGAAGTCCCGGCCAGAAGGAAGGAGCTTGTGAAGTTTCTACACTTGTTGTGAACAGGAGAGGACGTGGGATTAGTTTTCCATGAAATGGCGGCTGAGATTGAGGCCGACTGCAATGGCGATGAGGATGGCAAACGCCATACACATGTACAATACCCAGTTGATTACTTTCACCTGGGATTTTACCCGTTCAAAGATCTTTTTACCCAGTTCCAGTTCGACGGCTTCAAACTTTTTCATAGGCCGGACAGCGTTCTGGAACTTGATCGTACTTTCCAGTTTAAATCGTTCAGCCGCTACAGCCCCATGTCCGGTTCCATGCAGGTTGACAATGTAGTTTTCTTCTTTCCGGTAGGTTTGATGGGCTTTGGCGAAATCTTTCAGATCCTGAATTTCCTCTTTTTCCATAAAAGAGGCAGAGGTGATGTACAGATTTACAAGTGAATCAATTTCGGCATTATTCCGGTGAATATCATCCAAAAGCTGAACCTGATTTTCCAGACTTAAACCGGTGAGGTATTCTTCCAGATGAAAACGGTTCTGGTATTGCAGTTCCAGTACGTGGGAAATGTCCATAGCAGGAATCAGTTTTTGGCCGAACAGGTCGTCGAATTGTTTCACAAGCTTGTTAACGGCAGAGATTCCGTAAATGCCCAGTCCCAGCAAAACTGCCAGCTGGAAATAATAAGCAGAAATTAGGTTAAGGGCTGTCCGGCGGTTTTGGATCCAACGCATAGTTTTGATTCAGAGGCGCAAAAGTAGAATCCACTTCCGAATTGACGAATAAAACTTCAAACGGATTTTTTCAATCACCTGTTCTGGCGAAATGAAACCAACATAAAATCAGATTGTTTTGATCGTTCGGTTGAAACCGGGGAGGATTTGCCTGAAAACTTTCCGGTTTCCTTTGTGCCGGAAGGTATTTCTCTAAGGGTAAAATACCATATTTGCCCTTTATTTAATTGACATACGCCAGATTATGAACATTCATGATTCCATACTTGATGCCATCGGAAACACCCCGCTGGTTCGGTTTAATAAAGTAAACCAGGGAATTGCAGGCACCATTGCCGCCAAAGTAGAGTACCTCAACCCCGGAAATTCGGTGAAAGACCGTATGGCCATCCGGATGGTTGAAGATGCTGAAAAAGATGGCCGGCTGAAACCAGGTGGCACCATCATCGAAGGAACCTCTGGTAATACAGGAATGGGCCTGGCGATCGCTGCTGTAATCAAAGGATACAAATGCATCTTCACCGTTTCAGATAAACAGTCAAAAGAAAAGGTGGACATCCTTCGGGCGATGGGAGCCGATGTGGTGGTTTGTCCAACAAATGTGGATCCATCAGATCCGCGTTCTTATTATTCGGTTTCAAGAAGACTTACGTCTGAAACACCGAATTCCTTCTATCCAAATCAATACGATAACCTCAGTAACACAGCAGCCCATTTTGATACAACAGGTCCTGAAATCTGGGAGCAAACCGATGGGAAGGTAACCCATGTGGTGGCAGGTGTTGGAACGGGCGGCACCATCTGCGGAATTTCAAAGTTCCTCAAATCGAAGAATCCGAACATCAAAGTAATCGGAATTGATACCTATGGTTCCGTGTTCAAAAAGTTCAAGGAAACCGGGATATTTGATGAGAATGAAGTTTATCCATATCTCACAGAAGGAATCGGGGAAGATATTCTTCCGAAAAATGTGGACTTCGAATTCATTGATGAATTTATCAAAGTAACGGACAAAGACGCGGCTGTGATGACCCGCCGGCTGGCCAAAGAAGAAGGTTTGTTTGTGGGTTGGAGCTGTGGATCGGCTAGTTTCGGAGCGTTGGAATACGCTAAAAACAACCTGAAAGAAGGAGATCTGATGGTGGTGATTCTTCCGGATCATGGGACTCGCTACCTGAATAAAATTTACAACGATACCTGGATGAAAGACCACGGTTTTCTCGAAAGCCGGAAGTTTGCCACTGCCAACGACATTGTATCGGCTAAAAACGGCAAAAGCAAACTGGTGACAATCGATGCCACAGCCACAGTGGGAGAGGCCATCAAGGTTCTGAATCAGGTGGCGATTTCACAGATCCCGGTAAAAGATGGGGAACAGTTTGTCGGCAGTCTCAGCGATAACTCCATTCTGTCCAAGCTCATTGAAGAGCCGGGTCTGAAAGACAAGCCAGTGCGTGAAGTAATGGAGCCAGCTTTCAAATTTGTGGGAATGGACAATACAATTGATGTGTTGTCCTCTCTCATCAACCGGGAAAACAAAGCTTTGCTTGTCCGGGATGCGTTGAATCAGGTACACATCATCACACAGTCGGATCTGTTGATGGCCGTAACCAGCTAGAGTCTTATGGAGGATGGCATTTTCCGGACGTATTACCAGTCGCCCATCGGGAAAATCTGTATTACAGGTTCGGAAGATGCCATCACATCCATCTCATTTACAGAAGGAGAAGGGGGTCTTAAGCCGGTTTCAGATGGAATCATTGTGCGTGAATGTTCAGCACAATTAAAGGCATATTTTTCAGGAGATCTACGAGCGTTTTCTCTTCAGTTAGAAGCCCAGGGTACAGAATTTCAGGAGAATGTCTGGAAGTCCTTGCTTCGGATTCCATTCGGAGAAACGAGAACGTATGCACAGATGGCAACGGTTCTGGGCAATCCGAAAGTGATCCGGGCGGCTGCATCCGCAAATGGAGCCAATCCGATAGCCATCGTTATTCCCTGTCACCGCGTTCTGGGATCAGACGGAAAACTGGTTGGTTACTCCGGTGGACTCTGGCGAAAAGAATGGCTTCTCAGGCATGAATCCACGCTGGCTGGCACAAAAAGGCAACTGGAAATTTTTTAACAGGCTTTCTTCAAACAAAAAAGGATGGCTCATGATGGGCCATCCTTTTTTGTTTTGTGGAATGTGGTTACCGGATGATTACTTTCCGTATCAGAGAATTTCCTCCGACATCGGCTTTGAACCAGTACATACCAGCAGCGAGTCCGGGTAGAGTAATTTCAGTTTCAACAGCATTGTCCTGAACTTCTTTTTCTTCTGACCAAACGGTTCTTCCAAAAGCATCCACGACAGCAACCGGCACACGGGACTGCTTCACACCCTTCAGTTCCAGTACGAACCGACCCTGATTTGGGTTCGGGTACAACCGGATCTCAGGATTCTGCAACAGGATTTCTTCATTGGCCGTAAATGTAACCGTCAGGGCATTTGAAGGAGATGATTCGCAACTGGTGTTGACACCAACAGCTGTGTAAATACCGGAAACAGTTGGCGTATAGGTGTTTTGTGTCGCTCCCGGAATGATTTGTCCATTCTTTTTCCATTGATTTCCACTGGTAAGACTGGAAATCAATATGGTTCCGGATTGGGCAATGGTTGGAGTTTCCGGCACCGGAATAAAGTTGACCGTTTTGGAATCAGATGTAACCGAGCAACTGGAGGCTTTGATCACCGCTTTGTATGTGCCGGAAGTATTAGTCGCCAAAACCGGACTCGTTTCATTAGGTAAGTCAGAATTATTTTTCTGCCATTGAATGATGAATGAGGCAGGATTGGTTAATCCCAGATTCAACGGAATCACACTTCCTTCACAACCTTCGTTTGCGGTACTGGCTACGGCAACGACAGATGGAATGTTCACCACATTAATCGTTTTGGTGGCAGTGGAAGAGCATCCGTTTTGTGTGACAGAATAAGTCACAGTTACGGCATTTCCAAGGTTGGCAGCAACCGGAGAAAATACGCCTTGAAGCGTAATGCCGGTTCCGGTCCAGCTACCACCGGAAGGAAAGTATCCTTCCATCGAAATGTCAGCACCCAGGCCGCAGACGGTTTGAGAAGGTCCGGCCGCAATTACCGGAGCCGGAATGACGGTTACAACCCGTGAATCGGTTCCAGTACAGCCATTGGTTGTGACCGAGTACGAGAGGACTTGCGGCCCCGAGGTGCCAGGTGTAACAAGTCCGGTTCCGTTCACAGCCGGACCCGACCATGTTCCTCCCGCAGGGCTGAATCCAGCCAGTTGAACTGGAGAATCATTTGAACAAATGGAGAGATCTGAGCCTGCAACCACCTGAGGTGCGTTTTTCACCGTCATGGTTTTGGAGGCTTTCACTGTGCAATTGCTGCTCGTAACTGTGTATGTGAGTGTCTGCGTTCCGGTTAGAGAAGAATCAGGATTAAATGTCCCTGTGGCGGTTACACCAGGTCCTGTCCATGAACCGCCGGCAGGAGAGAAGCCTGTCAGATTCAGAGGATTTTCGTTGTCGCAAACGGTCTGGTTACTTCCTGCGGTTACGGAAACCGGGTTGGTAATGGAAACCACCACCTGGTCACTTCCTGTGCAGCCGTTTTCATTAATGGAATAGGTGAGAGTGATGTTCCCTGACATATTGTTGGTTGCTGTAAACACTCCTGAGGTATTCACACCGGTTCCCGACCAGGTACCACCGACTGGTGCTCCCACCAGATTTACAGGAACCGAGTTCTTACAAATATTGCGGTCAGCTCCTCCATTCACTACCGGGGCCGCAGAAACGTTGATTACGAGAATATCGCTTGCGGTACAGCCATTTAAAGAATAGGAATAGGTGAGGTTGATGTTGCCCGGTGTCACCGCGGTCGGAGAGAAGAGGCCTGTATCATTTACTCCAGCTCCGGACCAGACACCTCCTAATGGAGTTGCATTTGTGAGGGCGACGGCCGCACCTGTGGCACAGGCTGTGAGATCAGGACCTGCGTTTACAATTGGTGTCGGATTGATCACCGTCTGAATCTGGACGGAATCCCGGCAACCATTCAGGTCCAGCCGATAGGTATAGGTTTGGGTGCCCAGAAGTCCTGAGTTTGGAGTCAGTAATCCGGCAGGTGAGATTCCGGATCCTTTCCAGATTCCACCGGCAGGTGAAAAACCATTGAACTGAACCGGAGTGGCGTTGGCACAAAGTTGAGCGGGCTGCGTTCCCGGATTGATCACATTGGGAGGATTGACAACCACTGTTTTCTGACTGCTGTTGGAACAACCATTTTTTGTTACGGAATACGTAATGGTTTGAGTTCCGACCAAAGCTGGGTTTGGTGTGAACAGGGAATCCTGCGTGATACCGGGTCCTGTCCATACACCACCGCGAGGACTGTATCCGTTGATTTTAAATTTCTGGCCAGATGCACAGGCAGATTCATTTGCTCCGGTTGTGATGGCAGGAATTGCTTTTACATTGACCACAAGTTGATCGGTTCCCGAACAGCCATTTTGTGTGACGGTATACGATAAGGTCTGGTTGCCGGTGAGTGCGGCAGATGGCGAAAAGATTCCTCCGCTTGAGACTCCATTGCCTGACCAAACACCACCAGCAGGACTAAAGCCAGTCAGTGTGAGATTATTGCCATTGGCGCATACAGACCGGTTATTTCCGGCATTGACAACGGGTGTATTGTTGACTGCCATTGTCAACTGGGAACTGGCCGAACAGCCATTCACTGTAGCAGAATAGGTAAGTGTATAGGTTCCTGCTGTAAACGGTGCTGAACAAACTCCGGCAGCATTTACAAAAGAAGGTCCGCTCCAGGTTCCGCCGGAAGGTGAAGCACCACTGATGGTGAATCCGGGTTCGTTGGCACAGACATTCAGATTGCTGCCTGCAGAAACTACCGGCAAAGAATTGACATTGATGTTGGTGGTGGATGAATTACTGCATCCGTTTTGAGAAACGGTGTACGTAACCGTTTGGACCCCAGTGAGTCCGGTAGTGGGAGTAAACAATCCGGAACTGTTGATGCCAGCCCCGGACCAGACACCACCGGTTGGAGTTCCGGTCAGTAAAAAAGGCGCTGCATTTGAACAGGTAGTGCGATCTGCACCGGCAGCGACGGTTGGTATGTTGAAAACCGTCATTGTCATCTGGTCGCTTCCGGCACATCCAGCCAGCGTCCCATCAACTGTGTAGGTCAGGGTTTTCGTTCCATTGGAAACAGAAGCCGGATTGAACAACCCGCTTGCACTCACACCTGATCCGGACCATGTTCCTCCGGAAGGACTTCCTGTAAGCTGAACCGGGGTCGCATTTTTGCAGATGTTTTGGTTCTGTCCGGCATTGACCGTTGGTGGCGTTACTTTGGTAATCGTTACCTGACCACTGGCCGAACATCCACCCTGATTGACAGAATACGTGAAAACGGAACCCGAAGTAGACAAGGCACTGGTTGTGATAAGTCCTGCACCTGTGATACCAGTTCCGGACCATGTTCCGCCACCAGGTGTTGCGCCTGTAAGTGAATAGTTAGGACTGGTGCTGCAAATGGTTTGATCCGTTCCTGCATTGACGGTTGGGAGAGAATTCACCGTGATCACTACTACATCACTTCCATTTCCTGATACAGTATATGTTAAGGTTTGAGTGCCCGTAAGCGATGAACCGGGAGTAAATTCACCTTCCGGGCTTACTCCGTTTCCTGACCAGGTTCCACCCGCTGGTGTTCCGTTCAGAGTGATTGGTGAAGCGGTTTCGCACACCGAAACATCTGAACCCGCATTCACTGCAACGGATGGAAGCACAACAAAAATCAGTTCGTCAGAATTGCTGCATCCATTTTGAGAATATGTATAGGTAAGGTTGAAAGAACCTTGTCCTGAAGAAGCCGGTGAAAAAGTAGAACCTGTGACACCTATACCTGACCACGTGCCTCCGGAAGGTGTTCCAACCAATGCGACATCACCTGAGCCAGCTGTAGCCGATTGATCCGGACCTGCTGAAACTGTCGGGATATCATACACTTGTACAATGGAAGTGGCTGAACCTGTGCAACCATTCTGTGTTACGGTATAGGTCACACTGTTCGGACCAATATTGGAAAGTAAAGGAGTAAAGACTCCTGCTCCTGTTGTGTTTTGCCCAGACCAGGTGCCACCAGCCGGAGTGCCGGACAAGGAAACATTGGAGCCTCCCACACATGCATTCTGATCCGGACCTGCAGATGGAACCGGAGTAGAATTCACAGTGAAATCAACTGTTGAAGATGATGTACACCCGCTTTGTGTGACAGAATACGTAAGAGTATGCGAACCTATGGTTGTAGATGATGGATCAAAGACATTACCCGAAACACCGCTTCCTGACCAGGAGCCGGAAGCCGGACTCCCCTGGACGATGGTGTATGGTGCATCATTCGAACAAAAACTCTGATCAATTCCGGCATTGACAGTTGGAGCAGCTGTCACCGAAACGGTAGTCTGGTCATTTCCTCCGCATGTTCCTGATACTGTATAAGTGAGAGTATTTGATCCGACCAAACCGGATGTTGGTGTGAAAACACCTCCGGAGGTCACTCCGGAACCAGACCAGGTTCCACCTGCCGGAGTTCCGGTTAGTGTAAGGCTGGAGCCATTGGAACAAGCTGTTTGTGACGAGCCGGCAGAAACCGTGATGGTGGAAGAAACAGTCACATTCCGGGTAGCCCCGTTGGAGCAGCCATTGGACGTAACGGTATATGTTAAGGAGTTGGAGCCAAGATTGGCTGATGCAGGTGTAAAAGTTCCGGTTGATGAAACACCTGTTCCGGACCATGTGCCGCCAGCAGGTGAAAATCCGGTGAGTGCAAAAGGTGCATTTCCGGAGCAGGTCGAAATATTGGTCCCGGCCACAACGGATGGTTTGGCTTTCACGGTCATCACAATTTGGTCAGTTCCGGAACATCCTCCAGAGCTGGTAGAGTAGGTTAGAGTCTGTGCTCCGACCAGAGCTGTTGTGGGTGTGAAGACTCCTCCGGAAGTCACTCCTGCTCCAGACCAGGTACCTCCTGCCGGAGATGCTGTTAAGGTGATGGAATTGGCTCCGTCGCAAATCGATTGGTCTGAACCGGCAGCTACAACTAGTGGTGATATTGAAATTGCAGGTGTTGTCGAAGATGTGACAGCAGGATTACTTGCAATAACTCTGATGAGATATCCGGTTCCATTTGAAGTTCCGGCCGGAATGGTTACTGAAACCGGACTGGTGGTTCCGGAGCCGATCACAGTAGGAGATGTGAAACTTCCGGATGCATTGCTCAGCTGAACAGTGTATTGGTTTCCACCATTGAATGTCCCACTTGGAGTGAATCCAACAGAAAAGCTGCTGCCAGGGCAGTATGAAGATTGAGACAAAGCAGCCAATGAAATGGATGGCCCTCCAGACCCGCCTGTGGTGGAAAGATTTACATTGTCTATATATATAAAATTGGTTCCTCCGGAAACATTAATAATAGCAATCTGCACAGCGCCCAGACCATTGTATGCAGTCAGGTCTATGGTTTCTTTGCGCCATTGCGTACTGGTTGGTGTAAACACAGAGAATGTGCTGGGAGCCGTTGCCAGGGCTGTACCGGTTTTGGTGTACACACGCTTAAAGGTGACGCCACAATTATTGCTCACCACAACAGCCAGTGTGTCAAAGCTCACCGTGTTCCATGCATGAGCCACGTCAAATTTCAGTGTGGTTCCGGTTAGGCCGGTCAGATTGACTACCGGTAGAAATACAGTATCTCTTCGTCCTCCGATAAACGGGAGGTTGATGTTATCAAATGCCATTGAACTGGTACTGGTCCCAAATCCTCCAGCTGTTGTCACTTTCGTAAAAGTCCGGTCGCCGTTTGGATTGGCAATCCGCCAGTTGGGAGGCAGAAAGGTTCCTTCAAATGTCTCATTGATCGGGGGTGATGTGATCCCGTTTACCACCACATTCACAGGTTTTGGATCAGTTGTACACCCTGCTTTGGAAAGGGTGGCGTTGTATTGGCCGGAAGCCGCTGGTGTTGCAGATGGTATCGTCGGATTCTGTGCAGATGAAGTAAACCCGTTTGGTCCTGTCCAGGAATATGTAGCACCGGTTACCGCTGTGGTGATGTTCAGATTAACCGTTCCTCCTTCGCAAACAATTCCGGTTCCTTTTACCGTGTATTGTGGAACCGCAGCTCCGGCAATACAGGAGGCAGAACTGAATCCAGTCCGGATCGCAGCTCCTGGCAATGTACCGAATCCCTTATTGAAATTGATTAAGCCATTCACATGACAGTAACTCATGATGGTTCCATTGTAGTTCGGTTTGGTGGTGTTGCTGCAATTAACCGCTCCTGCCACTGATTCTCCAGCATAACAGGAGTCGATCCTTCCAATGGTTGAGCCAGTAAGTTGCCATCCGCACCAGTGAGTGTGCCGGGAGCCAAAATTATGTCCCATTTCATGAGTAATGCAGTAAACCGACCAGGAATAGGTGGGTAGAGCAGAAAAGGAATTGTAAATATTGGAAAACCCAAATTTGGCAGCCGGGTTGCATAGAACATTGATGTAAGCAATTCCTCCCAATGAGGTTGGACGAGTTGTGAGAAAATGCCCCAGTGTCTGAGTAATTGAAGCCCTGTTGAGGGAAAAATTATAGAGGTAATTGTAGGCAACGGTTTCGGTCGCATAAGGATCCGTGGTTGTCCAGACGAATATCTGGGAGAGTTCTACATCCAGTTGTTCGTTGGCGTACAACTGCTTCACATTGTTGAACATCCCGGTTACTTTGGTTGTCACATTGCTGGTGTTGCTGCCATTATCTGTGTACATGCGGTAGTCGCATTCGAAATACATTTTCACCGTTTTACAACCAGTTGTCTGAACTGATTTGTCAACGCCTGGGCCTTTTTCATGGTCATGATCTTCGGCTTTCGTGTCTTCAGTTTCGCAATGAAACTGAGAAGCTACTTTCAAATCTCTTTCGTTGTACAGGATGTAATCACCATTTGTCTCAGGAAGAATGCCCAGGTTCCAGTTGCCTTTCTCGTCACTGAAAATACCCATGACTTCAGTTTTGCTGAAACTGATGGTCCCAACTTTTTCGGACTGATTCTTAGGATTGATCTGGTAATGAAGTCCGGAGTATTCTTTGCCCTTCAGCTCACGGCCATCAGATGTGGTCACTTTAAAGTCATCTGAAACGACCTGTGTTTTGTAAAACGTCAGAGTTTTACTTTCAGTTGCTGAAAGCGGAAGGGTAACAGAAAACGATTCAGGTTCAGTCTGGTAAATTTCCCGGAATGTGCTTTGTGAAAGATTGAGTCGCATCCCTTTTTTCAGCCCTTTCATCGCTGCTTCCGGAATCGGTTTTGTACTTTCACTGAACAGGTGAAATTTCTTCTGAGAATATCCGGAAAAACCAAGTCCAATGGTCAGAATCCAGATAGCCAGAGTTCTTCTGCTTAGGGTTAATAATACATTCATAATGTATCGATTTGCATTATTCGAAGAAAATTTATGAAAAAAGGTAGAATGTATTTGACTGATAATCAAATGCTTGGCAAAAGTAGGCCTCTGAAACCCATATTTCCGGATGGTGAAGGGGAGCGATGGTACATTCATTTGATTTTAGCATACATAGGGTAAAACAATGCAAAGCCAGGCGGATAGGGCTGTATACTTTATTCGCACCCAATTGGGTTCATTTGTTTCAGAAATTCATGGTAAACCATTGTTATTCAGGATGAATTGGAAAAATTTTGTCGAATCTATTCTAAGTAAAGCAGCAAGAAAACCTGCTTCCTCTCTCTCATTTCAGTGCTGAACTGATCTGATTTTCCTCAGTTTGGACCTTGGCAATGGCTGTTCGCTGTTATGGCCTTTTCTGAAATATGTCTAAGTCATTTGATTCCTTACACCTTGGAATTGTGCAACGTCAAACTGTTCCGGCATAAGTTTTTTTTCTCCTTTGGTATTTTGAAGGGAAGATTTCAGAACTTTTCGAATTGAAAATACAGTGTAACCAGTGAACCTGTCAAACAGGTTTGACAACTGTCTTCATTCTTTCCAGGCTGTAATAGTCAATGTTTGAGCTCCATGTTTCCAGATCAAATTGCCGAGTTCGGTAAGTTTGTCCCGGTCTTCCTCAATCACGCAAGCAAAGATGTTGCAGGCATCCAGGCCTTTTCCTTCACCATAATATATACCAAAGCAATTCGCAGTTTTCGTTCTTGCCGGCCTTGAAGGTCCAAGTACTACTTCGCCCGGCACTGTAAATACGGAGGCATTTTCCTGCGGAATATCCAACGGTGGAAGGTCATCAAACCAGATTTCCTGCCCTGAAACTCTGGCGTGATAGAAAGTACGGCTTAGAGGCAGTAAGTCAGAAAATGCCTGAGCTGTAGCCGGCGAATCGGTCTGATAAAACGAAAACCTGATCATATCGATTTTCGGTGACATAATTGAGAATCCAACCCTTTTCATTCGGTACTAATGTTTTGCCGAAGTAATATGGAGGATCCAATGAAAGAATCCAAAAAAGCAATTGAAGATTGTGTATAACAGCGAAATACTGTTTCTTATTTTCCAAACGAAAGCCTCAGTGCAAACGACCAGCTGGAAAACCCAGGCATGGTTGCCATACCGGTTGGAAATTTGTGGTATACAATTTCGGGGCACAAAATGTAATCTGAATTGAGGGAATACTCGTAGCCGATTCCCAGCCCCAGACCAAAACGGGAGGCACTTCCACCCTCTGTTTTTACCATCGACAAACCTGGACGAATCAAGGCCAGCAGATGATGCTTTTCATATTCATCCAACTGGAAAATAATCCCGGTGTTAAGCCCGAACCGATGGGTCTTTCCTCCCGGAATCGAATCCTGAGCAGGTACAATTCCCATTTCATACGCAGCGCCATAAAACAGGGTTTGCTCCCAGATCATCTCAAACGCTGCTCCAAAGGACGGGGCGAATGATCCGTTCTTTACTTTCTGCACTCCCAATCTGCAGGCAATTTTAAATTGTTCGGGATACACAAGAGGCCATTGAACATCCTGCTTTTTCAGAATGGCCGATTCAAAGGGAGCGAGGTGGATGCTCTCTTTCACCTTCCGGAACGAATGTTTCGAACCGGTTCCCCCTTCTGCATTCCAGCTCAGAACGAAAAGCGTGACCAGAACAGTGGAGAAAATTCGAGGCATCTATGAAAATAAAGAGGGTGAGTAATGATGCAAAGGTAAAAAAGCCGGTAGCCACTGCCCTTCAAACACCGCTGGGTTTTGTTCTATGTAATAAATTCGGGCAGGAAAGCATATTCAGGGGACCCGTTTGGAAAGTGCTGATGTCCGATCTTCTGTTTGCTTAAACGATGTGCCATACTTTTTTGCCGCCATCAGCCTGAATGGCAATCGTCTGGCCCTATTTCCAGAAATAGACTGATTGAACAGCTGGTTTCAGCAAACAAATGCAACGGGGAGGTTCTGAATTTACAAAAATCAGTGTTCGGAATGACATTTTCAGGTACCCTTTTTTTACGCGTTCTAATTTTTCAAATCCGGTCTTTATATCATGTTGTAAATTTTGTAAACGTCTGATAGTCATAGTTTCATGTTTGGATTCACCGTATCATCGCAGAGAATTAAAACGCACCCTTATGGCACCTATGAAAACGTATTTGAAAAGTCTGATGCTTATTACAGCCACCGGCTGTATGATCTCCTGCAGCAAAGAAACCAGTACCAGTCCGGATCCGACACCCACTCCAAAGGTTTCCAATATTCTGAAAGGAACCATTTCATCTGATCTCACCTTACTCAATGGCGGAGCAGCAGTGGATTATTATCTGGAAGATATTGTAAAAGTGGAAGCCCGGCTCACCATTGAACCCGGCACTGTGATCGTGGCAAAGGCTGGTGCCGGACTCGAATTTTCGACGGCAAAAGGAACCATTAAAGCAGAAGGAACGGCCGCAAAACCCATTGTGATCAAATCTGAATCCGATACCAAAGGTGGATGGCTGGGTATCAAATTCCAGGATTCGAACAGCCCATTGAATGTGATGAGGCATGTGACAGTGACCGATGGAGGTTCAGCCAGTTTTGACGGAGATGAAAGTAAAAAAGCCACCATTCAGTTTGCCGGCATAAACCAGTTGAAAATGAAAAACTGTACCGTATCGAACTCCGCAAACTGGGGATTGTATGAAACAGTTACATCAAACCTTACTCTTATTGAATTCGACTCCAATACCTTCAGTAATCACACTGGTTTTCCAATCTATATATTCGATGCCACCGCGAAAAGTCTGGGCAGTAAATCCACTTTTTCGGGAAATGCAAAATCCTATATCGGTCTGATGCAGAAAAGCTTTGACGGGCTCAATGG
>DAIOVD010000079.1:0-18919 GCA_036759185.1 Catalimonadaceae bacterium
TTGAAGTCTGTGCTCCCATCCGGCTTTTCGTTGTAAAATCTGTTTCCGCTTTTACCGGTAGCCCAGAATTTTCAGCATGCTTTCGCTGTCCTGTTCAGGTGCAAAAAGCTCTGTTGATACGTTTCCTTCTGCATCTTTCTGGATCAGCACATGTTTGGGTGCCGGAATGAGACAGTGCTGAATTCCACCATAGCCGCCCAGCGATTCCTGATATGCACCGGTGTGGAAAAAGCCCACATACAACTGTTCTTCGTCGTCAATTTTCGGAAGGAAAACCACGGAACTGTGTGCCTCTGAATTGTAGTAATCCATCGAATCGCAGGTGAGTCCCCCAAGGTTTACCTGATGGTATCGCTTGTTCCAGTGGTTGATCGAAAGCATGATGTATTTCTGATTCAATCCCCAGGCATCCGGAAGGTTGGTTATGAACGAGCTGTCCACCATATACCACAATTCCTTATCGTTCTGTTGTTTCTGGTCGAGAATGGAATAGATCACTGCACCGCTTTCACCCACGGTAAAGCTTCCGAATTCGGTGAAAATATCCGGCATTGGCACATCCTGTTCGTTGCAGATGTACTGGATGTTTTCCACAATCTGATCGATGATGTATTCGTAATCAAACTCAAACTGCATCGACGTTTTGATCGGAAGTCCGCCTCCAATGTCAATGCTGTCGAGTTCCGGACAGATTTTCTTCAGTTCGCAGTACAACTCCACAAACTTGGCCAGTTCGTTCCAGTAGTATGCCGTGTCCTTCATGCCGGTGTTCACAAAGAAATGAAGGGTTTTGAGGGAGAATTTCGCCCGGCCTTCGATCCGTTTTTTATACAGATCAATGATCTCGTTGTACCGGATACCCAGACGGGAAGTATAAAACTCAAAGTTGGGTTCTTCGTCAGCCGCAATCCGGATACCAACCTGACAGTTAACCTTGATGTTTTGTTCGTAGTAATCGATTTCCGTGAGGTTGTCCAGAATCGGAATGCAGTTATGGAAACCGTCATTGATCAGCTCGCTGATGTACTGCGCATACAACGGACGCTTGTAGCCATTGCACAAAAAATAGGTATCCTTCGTAACCAGTCCTCGGTTGTACAGCTCCCGGATAATCGGAATATCATAAGCCGAAGATGTTTCAATGTGGATGTTGTTTTTCAAAGCCTCCTCGAGCACAAAACGGAAGTGACTCGATTTGGTGCAGTAACAATAGGTGTATTTGCCGGTGTACCCGTATTTTTCAAAGGCTTTCTGGAAATAACCTCTTGCCTTTTGAATATGCTGGGTAATTTTTGGTAAATAGCTTATTTTCAATGGTGTACCATATTGCTCAATAACAGGCATCAAGGGTACTCCGTTGAAATGAAGCTCATTGTCAACTACTTTGAATTCTTCAGTTGGGAACTCAAAAGTTTGTTCGATTAAGTCGATGTATTCCAGCATGTTGAATAGCCAGTTATAGTTAATCTTTTGTAAAAGGGAATGCGATTTAACACAATTTTTTCATGAGGCCAAGTGATGTCGAAATGATAACATTCACGTTTCAATATCAAGCAGATTTATTGGGTTCTACCAAAGCCTTTTTATATGTGTCCAGAACCCGTTTCCGGGCATATTCATGATTCACAACCTGGTTTTGCAGGTACTCAGGACGATTCCACTCAGGCACCCATTTTTTGATGTAGGTCCATTGTTTGTCGAACTTTTCTGTCTGCAGAGTCGGATTGAAAACCCGGAAATACGGGGCCGCATCGCAACCCGAACCTGCTGCCCATTGCCAGCCTCCGTTGTTTGCGGCCAGATCGAAATCCAGAAGTTTCTCAGCAAACCAGGCTTCGCCCCATCGCCAGTCGATAAGCAGGTGCTTCACCAGAAAACTGGCGGTGATCATCCGCACCCGGTTGTGCATAAAGCCGGTTTCGTTCAGTTCCCGCATGCCGGCATCCACAATCGGGTAGCCGGTTTTGCCTTCACACCATCGGCGGAATTCGTCCGGATCATTTCTCCATTCAATGGTATCGTACGCCGGCTTGAAAGACTTTCCTTCTCCCACCCGCTCAAAATTCCACAAAATCTGCATGTAGAACTCCCGCCAGATCAGCTCATTCAACCAGGTTTCACTCAAAGGCAACGCCCGTTTCACCAGTTTTCGGATGCTCACCGTCCCGAACCGCAGGTGCACACTGAGCCTGGATGTGGCAGGAAGTGCAGGAAAATCCCGCTTTTCACCATATTCCCGGATCAGTTTGTCGGCGACTTCAAGCGAAGGAAATCCACCATCTGTTTCTTCAAATCCCATCTCCTGTAAGGACTGTATCGGTTGCGCTTCCCATTGCAGAAAACGGTGGGTTTCCTTTTCAGATGGAAATTCAGGCACAGGTTGTTCGATCAAAAGGGCCTTCCAGCGTTTGGAATAAGGTGTAAAAACAGTGTAGGGCAATCCTTGTCCGGACAAAACTTCCTCTTTTTCAAATACCACCTGATCTTTGAAGGTATGAAAGCCCACTCCATATTTCTCCAGCATCTGACCAATCTGTTCATCGCGTTGCCGGGCATAGGGTTCATAATCATGGTTGGTGTAAACAGCCGCCAGCTTTCCTTTTGAAAGGAGGTGAGCGAAAACCTCTTCCGGTGTTCCATGATAAAACCGCAATCCACTTCCTGCTTGCTTCAGCTTTTCATGCATTTGATTCAGGGTGGAATGAATAAACTGAAGTCGCTTATCCTGTTTGTTTTCCAGTTTGTCGAGGATGGATGTATCAAAAATGAAAACCGGTAATACCGGCAAACCACTTTTCAATGCTTGAAACAAACCATGATTGTCGTCCAGCCGAAGGTCACGGCGGAACCAGAAAACAGAAAATTGATCGGTCATAAGGAGGATTAACTTCCGTGTCGGGCAGATGGTTTAAAATTCATCGGGAGTTGCCGGAAGCTAATTTAATCGAGCCGTCATTCCTGCCCGAATTTGCCGGGAAAAGTGTAATCTTGCCCCTGAAAACTGAGTTTTTCAAACTACCTGAATATGACCGAAAAAAGATCGTATGCCGGCACGGGTTTCCATCCGTTTGAAGGCAGTTCTGTTCAAAATCCGAAGCCAGCCCCGTCGTATCTGAACGCACCCGGATATTTTCCATTTGCACGTGGGCCCTATCCGGCGATGTATGTTACCCAGCCCTGGACCATCCGCCAGTATGCCGGGTTTTCGACGGCCAAAGACTCCAACGCATTCTATCGCCAGAATCTGGCCGGAGGGCAAATGGGTTTGTCAGTTGCATTCGATTTGCCAACGCACCGGGGTTACGATTCTGATCATGAGCGGGCGGCAGGTGATGTCGGTGCGGCAGGTGTAGCCATCGATTCGGTGGAGGACATGAAGGTTTTGTTCGATGGGATTCCTCTCGACAAAATCTCGGTTTCGATGACCATGAACGGGGCCGTGATTCCAATTATGGCATTCTACATTGTGGCCGCTCTGGAACAAGGCGTGCAGCCGGAACAACTGGCGGGTACTATTCAGAACGACATTCTGAAAGAATTTATGGTGCGGAATACGTTCATCTATCCACCTGATCCTTCGATGAAACTGGTGGCGGAGATTTTCTCGTACACAGCCGCCCGGATGCCGAAGTTCAATTCGATTTCGGTGAGTGGATACCACATGCACGAAGCGGGTGCACCAGCGCATCTGGAGTTGGCCTATACATTGGCCGATGGTTTGGAATACGTGAAAACAGGTTTGAAAGCCGGGTTGAAAGTGGATGAATTTGCTCCGCGGATTTCCTTCTTCTGGGCAATTGGGATGGACTACCTTACAGAAGTTGCCAAACTGAGAGCCGGCCGCATTTTATGGGCCGAACTCATGGCCCGGTTTGAACCTAAAAACGATAAATCCTCGATGCTAAGGGCGCATTGCCAGACGTCTGGATATTCGCTCACCGAGCAGGATCCGTTCAACAATGTGGCCCGTACTGCCATCGAAGCCATGGCAGCTGCACACGGTCAGACCCAAAGTCTGCACACCAACTCGCTCGATGAAGCCATTGCGCTTCCAACACCTTTTTCTGCCCGTATTGCACGTAACACACAGATTTTCATTCAGAAAGAAACCGATTCCTGTCATGTAATCGATCCATGGGGTGGTTCGGCCGAACTCGAAAGAAGAACGATGGATCTGCTTGAAAGGGCCCGTCAGGAACTCGATTCGATTGAAAAAGAAGGAGGCATGACGGCCGCCATCGACCGGGGAATTCCAAAAATGCGGATCGAAGAAGCGGCTGCCCGGAAGCAGGCCAACATTGATACAGGTCTTGAATTCCTGGTTGGGATCAATCTCAATACACAGCCCCGGTTGCAGAATATGGAGGTTCTCACCATCGACCTTGAAAAAGTCCGCAAAGAACAGATCGATCGTCTGGCTGAAATCCGTTCAACACGGGACGAAGCAGCGGTTCAGCAAGCTCTTTCCAATATTGAGAAAAGAGCCTTTTACCTGAAGGACAATGAGGCAGGTGGTTTGCCTGAAGAGAATATCCTTCAACTCGCTGTTGAAGCGGCAAAACTGAGGGCCACACTTGGAGAAATTTCTCTTGCGATTGAAAAAGCATTTTCACGGCATAATCCACCCATCCGTTTAATTTCGGGTGTTTATCAGTCCATCGTGGAACACAACGAAGATTTTATAAAAGCACGTAAACTGGCCGACCTATTTGCGGAAAAAGAAGGGCGTCGCCCCCGGATTCTGGTGGCCAAACTGGGTCAGGACGGACACGACCGTGGGGCGAAAGTGGTGGCATCCGGTTATGCCGATCTGGGTTTTGATGTAGATGTGGGGCCGTTGTTTGCGATGCCGGATGAAGTAGCACGACAGGCTCTGGAAAACGATGTGCACATTGTGGGCGTATCATCACTGGCTGGTGGTCACCGGATCTGGCTTCCGAAGCTGAAAGAAGAACTGGTGAATTCCGGGATAGGTGATGTGATGCTGATTGCAGGAGGGGTGATACCGTCTGACGACTACGAATGGTTGAAAGAGAGAGGCGTTGATTTTGTATTCGGACCTGGTACCGTCATATCAAAAGCGGCCATTGAAATGCTGGAATCGTTGCTGTCAAAGGTTTCCTGATTCGCAGACAGCGGGATTGGTTTGGCCTCAATCACCAGATTGGCAGGTGCTAAAAAATAAATTCTGCCTGAATTTTCGAAAGGTTATACATTACCATACGGTAAAGTTTTAAAAATCAAGAGGTTCTTTTCCTTTTTACTCTCGCAAATTATTGTCTTTTTTGCAGTTGAATTGGTTACGAATAATTTACATGGAGGTAAGCGAGCTGGCACTCAAAGGAATCATTGAACTGAGGCCGCGGGTATTTGAAGACGAACGAGGTTATTTTTTTGAATCGTATAACGAAAAGGTTTTTGCTGATCACGGAATAGACGTACGGTTTGTGCAGGATAACCAGTCATTCTCAACAACCGGTGTTGTCAGAGGTCTTCATTTTCAGGCACCTCCATTTGCACAGGGAAAACTGGTCCGGGTAATTTCGGGCCGGGTTCTGGATGTGGTGGTGGATATTCGGAAGGAGTCTCCGACGTACGGGCAATCGTTATCAGTTGAACTGACCGGAACAGATCAAAAGATGCTGTACATTCCTCCAGGATTCGCTCATGGATTTTCTGTTCTTGAAGACGCTGTTTTCCAGTACAAATGTTCCAACCTCTATCACAAAGCATCTGAAATGGGTATACATCCTCTGGATCCGGATCTGAATATTTTCTGGGGCACCGGCTCTCCGGTTGTTTCAGCAAAAGATCTTGAACTACCGGCTTTTCAAAATTTTAACTCTCCTTTTTGACGAATGAATATCAGGCTCATTGTAAGCTTTATACTTTTCAGTGTTCTCATGAGTTCGTGTGAACTCTACAGACGCGATATTTTGTTTAAAGCCCCAAAGGAAAAAGAGGCGGAATTTCTGAAAGCGTCTTATTCCATTCAGAACCCAAAAAATTATCTGATCAACAAAAATGACTATCTCGAATTTCAGATATTCTCAAACCATGGAGAGATCCTGGTTGATCCGACTTCTGAATTTGTGAAACAGGTCACATCAGCTGGAAGCAGCGCTACAAAAGGTGTTAAATACCTTGTCCAAAGCGATGGCTGTGTTGACCTTCCGATTATCGGTCACACCAAAGTAGACAGCTTGAATATTCACCAATGTGACAGCCTCCTGGCCAATCTTTATGGCAAGTACTACCTGGATGTATTTGTTCTTTCGAAAGTTTCAAACCCCCGCGTATATGTTTTGGGTCTGGGTAGCACAGCAAATTCAGGAGGAGGAAACAGCATTGGACGGGCTCTTGTGGTGACCCTGGAACATGAAAACACCACACTTTTCGAAATTATCGCCAAGAATGGTGGGGTTGGGATGTATAGTTATACAAACCGGATAAAAATCATACGCGGAAATCTTGCAAACCCTACGATTTTTACTGTAGATATTACCAAATATGATTCCTATCAGAAATCCAATCTCGTGGTTCAACCCAATGATATTATTTACATAGAACCTCTGCGCCGTGGTGCAATCGAATTTTTACGAGACTTCTCCCAGATTTCAGGTATTTTGACAGTCCTTTTATCATTTTATATCATCACCAGGATAAACTAATGTCGACAGCTGGAAAGAATTCAAGTCAACCAATGAACGCTGCTCTCAGCGATTTTGGTTTTGAAGGTCAGGCACAAGGGGGCATCGGAGGGATTGATCTGGAAAAACTCCTTGCCATTCTGAACAAAAGTCTTTGGTGGATCATTTTGTTCGTGGTGCTCTCACTCACAGGTGCTTACCTCTACCTTCGTTATACAAAACCCGTTTATGAATCATATTCCATTCTGAAGCTTGACATCCAGAAACAGGCCGATCAGCTTCTTGGAATTGCAAAAGGCGAGGAATCAGGCCCAAATCTCCAGGGAGAGCTGGAAATTATCCGTTCTCAGGTGGTGTATGAGAAAGTGCTGGAAAAAATTGATTTATCTGTCACCTACCAGCAATCCGGAAACTTTTTGTCGAGTGAGCTTTACACCATCACCCCATTCAAAGTGGTGTTTGAAGTAAAGAATCCTGCGTTTTATAATATTCCCATCGCGTTGGAATTTATTGATGACAAGCAGTATATCCTCAAATATGACCTGATTGGCGTTGAAAATTCAGAAATATTTAAATTTAATACCGCTTACGAAAATGAGTTTTTAAAGTTCAAGATTAACCTGACCCGGTTTTACTCGCCGGAGTGCAATGGAAGAAAGTATATTTTTATGCTGAATTCCAAGCAAAGTCTGATTGACTTTTTATCCAGGGGAACCAACGCTTTCATTCTCAATACTGCCGCCAATACCATTAGGGTCGGCTTTCAGGACAACTCACCCCAGAAAGCGAAAGACATTGTGAATGTGATTGATACGATTTATCAGCAGCAAACCATCTCACAAAAAAATCTGGCAAACGAACAGACATTGAAATTCCTCGAGGACCAGATGAAGCAGACAGCAGAGAAACTTAATCTGTCAGAGCAGGAAATTCAGAATTTTCTCAAACGAAACAAAGTCTCCGATGTCAACAGCACCTCTGAAACCATCAAGCTGAAACTGGAAGATGTGATAAACAAGAAAAAGGAACTGGATCTTCAGAAAATGCAGCTGATGGAATTGTCGGTGATGGTTAAAAACTACTCCTATAAAGAGAAACAGATTTTTCCTTCCCTCAACTACATCAACAATCCAAACCTGATTGAAACGGCCAAATCCCTCAATCAGCTTCTGATGCAAAAAACCACTATGTTGTATGGAGCAAAAGAATCAACCGCTGCATACCGCATTCTGACCAGTAAAATTGAAGATTACCGGAAAAACATTGTCCTGCAGATTGAAGAAGAACTGTCTGTCACGAATGATAAGATCAATGAAAATGCAAAAGAGCTGACAGCTTTACAGAATGAATATGAAATTCTTCCGGGCATCCAGAAAGAATTGGCTCAGATACAGCGTTTTCTCTCCATCAATGAAAAGTACTACACTATGTTCATTGAGAGGAAAGCTGAATTTGAAATTGCGAAAGCCGGAACCATCCCGGATTTTCAGATCCTGGCACCTGCCAACCTGCCAACCGTTCCGTTGATTCCTCAGAAGGGATCTGTTTACAGTACCTGGATTATCATCGGAGTTATTTCAGGCCTGGCATTGATTGTTGTCCGGTACCTCCTTCAGGATACAATCGTAACTCAAAAGGAACTGGAGGTTAATTCCCTTGCTCCCATTCTGGGTGTTATCCCGGTTTACTCCAAAGAAAAACTCCGCATTGCCAGACTACTGGTTGACCGAAATCCAAAATCAGCTCTAAGCGAATCTCTCCGGTCGATCCGAACAAACGTTGACTTCATGGTGCCGGAAAAAAAGAAAATCATTTCTGTTACCAGTACAGTTGCAGGTGAGGGCAAGACATTCTTTGCGATCAACCTGGGAGGAGTTCTGGCTATGTCAAACCAAAAGGTGATCATGCTTGACATGGATATGCGGAAACCAAAGCTTCACCTCGCATTTGATGTGAGCAACGATACCGGAATGAGCACTCTTTTGATCGGTCGCGACAATATCCGCGATTGTATTTCAAAAACCTCCCTCGAAAATCTGGAGATTATCTCAGCAGGTCCTGTTCCTCCGAATCCATCTGAATTGATCATGCGACCTCAGCTGAACGATATTTTTGAGGAGTTGCATAAAGACTATGACATCATCATCATCGATAGTCCTCCAGTCGGCCTTGTGACGGATGGTATCCTGATCATGCAAAAAGCCGATCTGCCTATTTATGTAATTCGATCTGAATATTCGAAAAAAGCGTATCTGAAAAACATCAATAAGCTCATTCGCGTAAACGGATTCCGCAATCTGGCAACCATTCTCAATGGCCTTGACAACTTCAAAACCTACGGTTATGGGTATGGATATGGGTATGGGTATGGGTCTGGATACTATTCTGATGATGCCCCTGAATCAAATGTCAATCTGGATTGGTTCAAAAATATTGTGAAAAAATAGCCAGGTCCTCCAAAATCAAACACTTACGAACTATACCTAATGAAGAATATTCGAAATTTCTGCATCATAGCCCATATTGACCACGGGAAAAGCACACTGGCAGACCGGTTGCTTGAGTTTACCCATACGGTCGATAAACGGCAGATGCAGGCACAGCTTCTGGACGATATGGATCTGGAAAGAGAGCGTGGTATCACAATCAAGAGCCATGCGATCCAGATGAACTATATGTACAAAGGAGAGAATTATGTTTTTAATCTGATCGATACTCCTGGCCACGTTGACTTTTCATATGAAGTTTCCCGCTCCATTGCTGCCTGTGAAGGGGCATTATTGTTGGTGGATGCTTCTCAGGGTATTGAAGCGCAGACCATTTCCAACCTGTATCTGGCAATGGGAAATGATCTTGAAATTATCCCCGTGCTGAATAAAATTGACCTGCCCGGTGCAATGCCCGATGAGGTTACAGATGAAATGGTTGACCTTCTTGGGTGCAAGAGAGAAGACATCATTCATGCTTCAGGAAAAGCCGGCATCGGGATTGAAAATATTCTCAATGCGGTTGTAGAAAGAGTCCCAGCACCAAAAGGAGACATCAACAGTCCTCTTCAGGCTTTGATTTTTGATTCGGTGTATAACTCTTTCCGTGGAATTGAAGTGTATTTCCGGATTTTCAATGGCACCATTTCCAAAGGCGATAAAGTGAAATTTATGGCTACAGGAAAAGAATACCATGCCGATGAAATCGGGATTCTAAAACTTAATCAGGAATCGCAGACCACCATGTATGCCGGTAATGTCGGATATCTGATTTCCGGAATTAAAGAGGCAAAAGAAGTAAAGGTTGGTGATACCATCACTCATACGCACCGTCCTTGTGACATCGCAATCCAGGGTTTTGAAGATGTGAAACCCATGGTTTTTGCGGGGATCTATCCGGTAGAAACCTCTGAATTTGAAGAACTGCGGGCTTCAATGGAGAAGCTTCAGCTAAATGATGCTTCCCTTGTTTGGGAACCGGAAACGTCTGCGGCTCTGGGCTTTGGATTCCGGTGTGGTTTCCTGGGAATGCTGCACATGGAAATTGTTCAGGAAAGGCTGGAAAGGGAATTTGATATGACCGTGATCACAACAGTACCGTCTGTTCAGTTCAGGGCCTATACTACGAAAAATGAACTTCTGGTGGTTAATGCTCCCAGCGAATTACCGGATCCCAATTTCCTTGACAGAGTCGAAGAACCTTTCATTAAAGCCCAGATCATCTCCAAATCGGACTACGTAGGAGGAATCATTGGTTTGTGCATGGATAAAAGGGGTGTGATCAAAAACCAGGTGTACCTCACACAGGACAGAGTGGAACTCATGTTCGAACTCCCTCTGTCTGAAATTGTATTTGATTTTTTTGATAAGCTGAAGACGATTTCCCGGGGATATGCTTCACTTGATTACGAACTGATTGGTTTCAGAGCGAGTACAATGGTGAAGCTCGATATCATGCTCAATGGAGACAAAGTAGATGCCTTGTCAGCCATTGTTCACAGAGACAAAGCCTATGAATGGGGTAAACGGCTATGTGAAAAACTGAAAGAACTTATTCCACGGCAAATGTTTGAAATTGCTGTACAGGCTGCCATCGGAGCAAAAGTAATTGCCCGGGAAACAGTGAAAGCAATGCGTAAAGATGTGTTGGCCAAATGTTATGGCGGCGATATCAGCCGGAAGCGAAAGCTTTTGGAAAAACAAAAAAAGGGGAAGAAGAGAATGCGTCAGGTGGGCAATGTAGAAATCCCGCAGGAGGCATTTATGGCCGTTCTTAAACTTGATTAATTTACTTCAAACCCTTCAGAAAGAAGGGTTTGGACTTTTATACCAATATGCAGATACTTGACGGAAAACAAGCCTCCATTTTTTATCAGGAACAACTGGCTGCTGAAAGCCGGGAATTTGAAACCATAACCGGAAAGAAGCCTCATCTCGCAGCTGTCCTTGTTGGCAATAGCGGCCCAAGTGAAACTTATGTTGCCGCTAAAATGGAAACATGCCGGAAGGTGGGCTTTCAATCAAGCCTGATCCGGTTTGAACCTTCCATTACAGAAAATGAACTTTTGCTTGAAATTGACAAGCTCAACCAGGACCCGGATCTCCATGGGTTCATCGTTCAACTTCCTTTGCCGGCTCATATCGATGTGAATAAAGTGATCGAACGAATCGATCCGGCGAAAGATGTGGATGGATTCCATCCTGTGAATCTTGGAAAAATGGCAAAAGGATTGCCCGCATTTGCTTCCGCTACGCCATGGGGAATTATCAAACTGATGGAATACTACAACATAGAAACGGAAGGTAAACATGTGGTGGTTTTAGGCAGGAGTCAGATTGTTGGTTTGCCTATGAGCCTCCTGTTGTCGCGGAATTCCCGTCCAGGAAATGCAACCGTGACGGTTTGCCACAGTAAATCCAGAAACCTGACTGATATGGCCAGGCAGGCTGATATTCTGGTGGCTGCTCTTGGAATACCTGAATTTGTAAAGAAGGAGATGGTAAAAGAGGGTGCCGTTGTGATTGATGTGGGCCTCAGCCGGGTTCCGGATGAAACACGAAAATCAGGTTACCGGCTTGTGGGGGATGTGGCATTTGATGAAGTTGCCCCAATATGCAGCGCCATTACACCGGTTCCGGGAGGAGTCGGACCCATGACAATCACGGCTTTAATGCAAAACACCATGGTGGCTGCCCGTCAGCAAACAGGCATTATCTGAGTATGTTTTTGAAAATTTGAACAGAGGTGAACGTTCGAAGTCAATATCACCTACTTTTGTCTGCCCTATTACCAAATTTCTGAAAGACCTATGCAAATTTTCCAACAGCAGGTAGCCAATAATGTGGCTGGATTTTTACTCGATTGCCAGGCCGTAAAGCTTAATCTGAAGCAACCTTACGTCTGGGCCTCCGGTTGGAAGGCGCCTATTTATACCGATAACCGGGTTACACTGTCGTTTCCACCTGTCCGGACCTACATCAAAAATCAATTGATTTCTCTGATAGTGAACAATTTCCCAACAGTGGAGTGTATTGCTGGTGTGGCAACCGGTGGAATTCCTCAGGGTGCATTGACCGCTGATGAAATTGGAATTCCTTTTGTATACGTTCGTTCCGAGGCAAAAAGTCACGGTCTGAAAAATATGATTGAAGGCCAGATTCATGAAGGCCAGAAAGTTGTTGTGGTAGAAGACCTGATTTCAACAGGTAAAAGCTCTTTGAAAGCCGTTGAAGCCTTGCAGGAGGCCGGAGCAGAAGTTCTGGGAATGGTTTCTGTTTTCACATATGGTTTTCCACAAGCATGGGAGTCGTTTGAGAAAGCGGGAATTCAATGCTTTCCTTTGACTGATTATCTAAGTCTTATTGCAACCGCACTTCAGAAAGGAATTATTAAAGACAAAGACATTGCCACTCTGGAACAATGGCGTAAAGACCCTGCCAACTGGGGCAAATAGAAAAAGGGGGAACTTCCACCTGACAGGAATATCGCGAATTGTTTTAGGGTAGATCTCCTCCTGAGACACTTGAAACACACTTCAGTCATCCAATTTTATTCGGGTTCGGAATTAATAGTACATCGGGCAAACTGTATGAAGTTTTGTTTTTGGTTGACAAGTGCTTACATTTATTTTGCACTTTTTCAACACCTTAACGGATGACGCTCAAATACTTCAAAACTCTATTAACCTTCGCCCTTCTTTTCTTTACGCTTTTTCAAAGCCGGGCAAAAACAACCGAACATTTTCAACCTCTGAATCCTTTTTCGGTCACTGCCGCAGCAAATAACGAATGCTCAGGAGCAACAACACTCACATTCGGTATTGCGGTGAATGATAATAATACAGGAGCTACCCAATCCCTGGCTCCTAATATCTGCAATGGATTTGCTTCGCCAAATGCAAACGATGTGTGGTACAATTTCACGTACACAGCCCAAATGGATTGTGTCATTGTAAACCCTGGATCAAATCCAAACAGTGACATTATTATCGAACTTTTCAGTGGCGCCTGCGGATCTCTGAATTTTCTGGCCTGCGGAAATTTTGCTGAACCCAACAGTAGTGTTCAGACAGAAGGAATCGCTCTTTCAACACTGGGATTAACAGTTGGTAATAACTATAAGTTACGTGTATACGGATACAACGGAGTGGTTGCATCTTTCTCCGTTTTATTGAAATCCGGGACTCCTTTGCCTCCGCCTGCCAATGATAATTGCGCATCACCTGCCACATTAAATTCCGGGGCTACCGCTGCCGGTACTTCTTTGGGCGCCACACAGTCAATCGCTCCGATCAGTTGTCAGGGATTCACCAGTTCTGCAGCCAATGATGTCTGGTATAAATTCACGAAGTCAACATTGATGGACAGTCTCATTATTTACCCCTTCACTGCCGGGGTTGACTTTGTTCTGGAAGTACGATCCAATAACTGTGCAGCAGGCTCCAGTCTGTTGTGTTCAGATCAGGCTGGTGCTGCATTAATTGAGAAAATTCCATTGTCATCTCTCACCAACGGAACGATTTATCTTGCCCGGGTTTATGCCCGAAACGGAGCCTCCGGAGAGTATTCCATTCGCATTAAGTCAGGCCCGGCCAACAACAACTGTACCGGAGCCACAGAACTTCTGGCCAGTGCCGGACAACAAAACGGCCGCACGGTCGACGCATCACAATCGTTGGCTCCTTCAACCTGTCTTGGTTCATCAGATGATGATGTCTGGTTTAAATTCTCCATGGTCGCAGGACTGGATTCTGTAAAGGTTACTCCCGTGGGTCTTTTTAATCCGGTGGTTGAATTGCGAAGTGGAACCTGCGCAGCCAGCACCGCGGTTCGTTGTTCCAATAGCGTGTCATCTTCTGCAACAGAGAAAATCTTTGTCGGAGATCTCACAGAAGGCAATACGTATTATGTACGTGTCTATAGTTTCGGAACAGGAGCCGGCTCAGAAGGAACTTTTCAGATCCAACTTTTGCAGGGAGCCAATCAACCCGCTAATGATGAATGTACGGCACCCATTACCATTTCATTCGGTGGTGTAACCAATGGATCCAATACAAATGCCACGGAAACAATTCCGGCTGTTTCCTGCGGTGGGTCTACATCAACAGTTGCCAATGATGTCTGGTATTCGTTTACCAAAACTGATCAGATCGATTCTGTACGTTTTGATGGATTGGGCTTATTGGATCTGGTCATTGATATCCGTCTGAACTCCTGCTCCAGTGGCACATTGGTCGCCTGTTCCAACATTGCAGGAACCGGACAGAAGAACCTGGACATCAGCAATCTGACCAACGGAACCACTTATTTGCTGCGGGTATTTGGATGGAATGGAACCACAGGAGACTTTACCCTGGAATTCAGGGACGCCAATGTAGTGGTGAATCCACCATCAAACGATGAGTGCTTTGATGCCGTTACGCTCACATCCGGGACAACCTGCACAGGAGTTGGCGGAACCAATGCTGGTGCAACCGAGACCTTGCCTGCCAGCACAACCTGTTCGGGTGCAAATCCAGGTGCTGCCAATGATGTCTGGTATACATTTACGGCAACAGGAACTTCCTCCATTGCCAGAGTTACCTGCAGTACAGGTTTCGATGGGGCCATTCAGGTGTATTCCGGAAGTTGTTTTGGTCTCACGTCAATTGGATGTGCCGATAACCTGGGAGCCAGCAACGATCCGGATTTTCCAGCCATAGAAGAAGTCATTCTAACAGGACTTACCTCAGGCCAGCAATATTATATCAGGGTGTACGGTTACAATGGAACAACCGGCAGTTTTGCTGTCTGCGCATTTAATCCAAACTGTAATTCAACAGCAGCTGCCCTAACCACAAATCTTTCCGGTGTGGTATCCAATCAGGCATTTTCAACACAGGTTACAGGTGGATCCGGTGAAGTATCGTATCAGTATTCTTCCAATCAGGTATTATGGACTGGTTTCCCGGCAACCACGGGAATTGTCGATACTCTTGTCTTTACGGCAACCACCAACAGTACCCTGTATCTCCGGGTTATGACCCGAACCGGAAATTGTTACCCAGCCTATTCCAATATCGTTCCGCTTGCAATCCGATGCGCCACACCTTTCACGTATTCTTCAGGATCAGACAGGATCAACAAAATTACCCTGGGAACCATCAACAAAACGTCTTCTTCCAATCCGATGGGAGGAAACGTTGAGGATTTCACATCCATTTCAACATCCTTATGCAAGGGCAATACATATCCCTTAGGAATTACCGTGAATTCAGCTGTGCCATCTTACAACCGAATGGCATGGATCGACTTCAATCAGGACGGGGACTTTGCAGATGCAGGTGAGAATGTGCTTTTTGGAACATATTCTTCCGGAATCACGACCACCCATTCCATCTCCATTCCAGCCAATGCCACGAGTGGTAACTGCAGGATGAGAATAGCCATCATCGACAACAATTCAGGCATTACATCCACGGATCCATGCGCTTCCGGCCCTTATGCATATGGTGAAATTGAGGAGTACACCGTCAACATCACTTCGTCCGGATTGGTTTCCAATGCGGGCCCGAATCAGACAATCTGCGTAACCACTGCCACACTTTCCGGAAATGATCCCGGTGCTGGGAATTCAGGTCTATGGACAGTTGTTTCAGGAACCGCCACATTTGCCAATGCATCCAGTTTTTCAACCACTGTTTCCGGTTTGTCGGCCGGGGCAAACGTTCTTCGCTGGACTCTGACAAATGGTTGCGGGTCTTCACCAGATGACGTAACCATCACCTCATCAGCTGTGTCCGCCAATGCAGGCAGCAACCAGTCAGTATGTGCTCCCACTGCTACTCTTGGGGCATCAAACCCAACAGCTGGAACCGGAGTATGGTCCGTTTTGTCTGGCAGCGGAGCGGTTACCACTCCTTCGAACCGCAATTCAGGCGTAACCGGATTATCAATTGGGGTGAACTCATTTATCTGGACCGTTACCCTCACTGGATGCCCGGCAGTAAAAGATACCGTCCTGATCACCAGACTGGCCGAGCCTTCGGCTGCGAATGCAGGAAACGATCAGGTATTGTGTGCCCCCCCTGTGACAATTTCCGCAAATACGCCAACAGTCGGAACAGGACTTTGGTCAGTGGTGAATGGCAATGGAACTTTTTCAAATCCCACCAGTGCAACAACTCAGGTAATTGGTTTAACTGCCGGTACCAATACATTCCGCTGGACAATTTCGAACGGAACCTGCACACCAAAAACCGATGATGTGGTTATAACACTAACGACTCCACCTGTTGCGAATGCAGGTGCCGACCAGTCGGTCTGCGCTCCAAATGCCACATTCAATGGCAATGCACCGGGTGCTGGTGAATCAGGAACCTGGACTTTGCTGAGTGGAGCTGGCACTGTATCATTCCCTTCTCTAAACAACTCAGGGGTTACAGCTTTGGGAGTGGGTTCCAACAAATTTGTATGGAAAATTTCCCGGACCGGTTGTCCGGATGGAAAAGACACCGTTCAAATCATCCGGAAACAACCTCCTGTGTCCAATGCCGGATCCAGTCAGTCGATTTGTATCTCTTCCGCTAATCTATCAGCTCAGATTCCTGTTTCCGGAACAGGTCTGTGGACATTGGTATCAGGGGCCGGGATAGTTACAAATCCATCACAGCCTGCTACATCAGTTACCGGATTGGGTATTGGCACCAATACATTCCGATGGACAGTTTCAGATGCCCCTTGCACAGCCGCCACATCAGAAGTGACCGTAAGCCGTGAGGCCAACCCTGTTTCTTTGGGTAAGGACACAATGGTTTGCAGCAACATAACACCGACATACCAGCTTTCTGGTCCAGCGGGAATGACTTCCTATAGCTGGAGCAGTGGTCAGAATACACCACAGATTTCAGTTTCCACAGCCGCTTCGTATTTCCTTACTGTGCTGACTCCGGGAGGTTGCCAGTTCAGTGACACGGTTGTTGTTGGCTTCCAGATTTGTGATTTTGTATCATCTGTTTTGGTACCGGGTGCATTTTCTGCACAGGTTGTACCCAATCCGGTAACCGGCTCTGAAAATGCCCGTCTGCTTATGGATGTGGTAAAACCAGGGGATATTCATTGGGCCATGTATGACATGAAGGGAAGCCAGATCGGTCAGACATCTGTTCAGTTTATGCAGGGTAAAAATGAAATCATCCTGCCAGCAGGCCTTAAACCTGGAATGTACCACATCACCATTGGTACAATTGGTTTAAGCCGCTCGTTGACCTGGATGGTGAGGTAGCATCTCAGAACGCTCGAATATGATAAAAATGCCGGGATCTGATTCCGGCATTTTTTTTTAATCATTCCCGGTCAGGTTAGAATTTTGAACAATCATCCCGACAGAAAGAGGTACAAACAGGTAACCTGAAGGAAGGATTTTCCAACCGAAATAATCCACTTAAAACCGGTTTTTCATCCATATTTTGAAATATAAAACAGATATGACAATCAACTACTTAACTCTATATTTCTTCAAAAAAATCTATATAATGAATTCATCTGAAAATCTGTTAAAAATAGCCATTCCATATTTGAACCTGTTTGATAGAAAACAGACCGGAACAGACTGAAAATTCTGTGAAAATCTGATTTCAAATCAAAGCACTTTCATTTTACCAATTATCAGTTAACCAATGGAAAAACTCTACAAATCGAAGCCGATCTGGCTTCTGAGCAATCTCCTGCTCTTTGTTCTACTCTCGAATCTGTCGTTTGCGCAGATTTATGCACCTGAAGGCTTAAACATGCCGGGTGACTGGAATTCATGGACTAATCCACCTGCAACTGGCTCCCCCTTTGGAGGCGAGTTTCAAGTTAGTGGAGGAGGGGTGAAGCTTATCACAACTGGTACTACCCGTTGGCAAACAACCTTCACCGGAACTACCGGAGGAGGGTTTAAATTTACATCCGGTGGAGGCAACCCTTGGGGAAATGAGTGGGGTGGAGTATCAGTATCAATGAATTCGCTTCAGACCTATACAAGACCTGCGCCAGGCAATAACTCTATCACCTGCAATTCATCAAAATACTATACTATGGTATGGGAGGATGTTGGATACACCGGATCTACCAGAGCTATTTTCATGGAGACAAATGCGGCTCCGGTTACGTTTACCAGTATTGCTCAGTCTCCACTAGCACCGGCTGTTACACCTGCAGATCCAGTCGATGTAACGGTTACAACCAGTGCTGCCCCAAGTGCAGGTGAAATTGTATATCTTCGCTGGACAACCGACAACTTCCTTAATTCAACAATGGCAGTTGTTACAATGGTTGGTACTTCAGGTACCGTACAAATCCCAGCCCAGGCTGACGGAACAATTGTTCAGTACTATGCTATGACTTCAACAGTAGCTTCTATTTCTGCTGACTACGATCTTCAAACAATCAATGCCAGTGCTTCAGGAAATTATACTTCAGCAGCCGCTGCTCCGGTGAACATCAAATTTCAGGTGGATATGGCCAATGAGGCTGTCAGTGTCAATGGAGTTCACGTAGCCGGAACATTCAATGGTTTCAGCACAACTTCTCATCCATTGACTCTTGAGTCAGGAACTATTTATTCTGCCATCATTCCGATTGCGCAGAATGCCAATATTCAATACAAGTTTTTGAACGGAAATACAGCAGGAAATTATGAATCTGTTTCCGGAGGATGTACTGTATCAGGAAACCGAGCCTATTCAGTTGGAACTGGAAACGCTGATATTCCTTTGACCTGCTATGGCTCATGCACTGCCTGCCCTGCAAAGGTCAATG
>DAIOVD010000080.1:0-11713 GCA_036759185.1 Catalimonadaceae bacterium
CGGTCCGGCATTTCCTGGTTGTCGGAAATCCGGCATGACTGGGACAGTTGGATTGACACATCCAACGGAATCTCGGTGAGGATGCACCGCAAGGTTCAGGAAAACAAATACCGGGCAGAGCAGGATATGTGGTTTTATCCCGACAGCAACTTTGTGGTTCAACAGGAGTTGCACAAGCAGGGACAACCCAAAAAGACATTTTCCATGGAACCAAACCGTATGAGCGACCTGGTGAATACAATGTGGAAATTTCGGTACACACCATTCGATGACCGCAAAACGGGGGATACCCTTCATTACGCTTCCTTTTTTGATGGAGAGTTCATTGTACTGAAGGTGAAATTCGGGGGTGTCAAAAACCTGAAATGGAAGGGTAAGGTTTTGCCCTGTTATGTATTGTACCCGACGGGTTTACAATCGCGGTACCTGCGTGGAAAAGATCCGTCAGAAATCTGGATAGAAAAAGGAGACAGGCGCAGACCGCTGAAAATCAAGGTGTCGACCTACCTGGGCAATTTGTCTGTAGATCTGAGATCATAATACCATTTTCGGGAAAATTCTGAAAAGTGGTGTTGCATTTCAATGTATTATTTTGTAAAGTTGATTGTCGTTCGGGGAGTGGCTTAAGCAGATTTCAACAAAAAGGAATTCTTGTTAACAGAATTTCAAAAAAGAAATCCGTTGCTTGAAATATTTCAAATGACAAGGCGAGGTTGATCATTTAAATCCTAGTGGATGGTAAAATCTTTACGCTTACAGATATTCGTCGGGATCCTCATCATTACCAGCTTGTTTGGGTTGGAATCGTTGGCGGTTATCCGTACGTTTCTTCCGGTTGGCACGTCTGGTAACTGGAGCAAAGCAGCGAACTGGAGTCCGGTTGGAATTCCGGATCCAGGCGACCAGATTGTGGTCCCTTCCCTCAAAAACTGTACACTTGATATCGACTTTGATCTTTCCGGGAGCATTCTTCTTGGAACGGGTTCGGTTTTTCAAACATCTGCAGATCTGGCGCTTTTACCAGGATCGACGTTTTCAATGGATCCGTCGTCTTCCTTTTCCATTTCAGGTCAAGAGCTGAAAATCTCAGGCCTGGTTTCTTTTACAGGAGTGATCACTGTAAACGAATCCACAAAACTGATTGTTGAAAACTTCAATGGCCCCCTTCCGAAACAGAGCCAGTCCTCAATAGGAGAACTCACCATTCTGGGCACCTCTGATGTTTCGTTGGATGCAAGCATGAAGTTAAACAACGCCTTGTCCATCAGTTCTTCATCTGTTTTGAGGGTTCATGGGTTTTCACTGGCATCACCTTTCCTTTCAGACCGGATCCTTTTTAGTGCTGGTCCGGGCGGATCAACTTTTGAGCTCACCGGATCCGGATATTATACTCTCCCTGCCCTGCAGTTGAAATCGCTACTCCTCAGCCGTACCGGAAATGTGGAGTTAAACGGGAACCTGGAGCTGGCTGATAAATTTACAGTTGGACCAACCACCATCGTATCCGGAACGCCTTCGCTTACATCCATTGTTCCTTTTACCGGAACCAGCATCACGTTTCTTAACCAAAACCGCTTTGAAGCAGCCACTCCGAATTTGTCCATCATGCTGGGCCCAACCGGAACATTCCAGAACAACGGAACATACCGTTTGTTTGGAAACATGGTTTGCAACGGTTCATTTACCAACAACGGAATATTCCATCTGGATGCCAATCACCTACTGACTGTTAATGGTTCGGTTTCTACTGGCCCGGGATCAGTATTCAATCCTTCAAGAGTCAATTCCAAAATCGTCATCACCGTGGATGACGGTGACAATTGGAATAATGCAGGTGAATTTAATGCAGGCGATCTGGCTCAGATTCGGTTCCAATCTGATTCACCCACAGCCTTCGTCAATTCCGGGAATCTCAATCTGGAAACGAACCTTCAGATTCTCGATTCAGATGGCATATTTGAAAATTCAGGCATCCTTTCACTCGCGGATGGAAACGGTTTTTACTTTACGGGATCCGGGAACCCACTGCTGAAAATTACACGGACTCTGGAATGCAGCGAGTTGGTTGTGAACAAAACAGAAGGAACTGTCCTGTTACTAGGTCCTGAGCCATTGGTGATCCTTGACCAGATCAGTGTATTATCAGGCGAACTGGATATCAATCACCAGCCTGTTGTTTTAAAGTCCGGCCCCGATCGCACAGCCCGTATCGGCCAAATCATAGGTGTGCTGTCGAATGCCGATCAGGTGACCATGCAACGGTATGTTGCCGGATCCAATTCTGCCTGGTATTTTATGGGAACACCCATTCTGGGCCAAAGTTTCAACGACTGGACCGATGATTTTGAGATAAAAGGACCGTTTCCGGAAGCCAGCGTTGCAACCACTGCCGATCGCTCCACCATGTTTGTATTTGATGGAGCAGATTCTCCAACCGGATCACAAACCGGTGAAGTAAATGGGTGGCGCATTCCACTTACTTCCGATGTGCAACCAGGAAAAGGATACCGTTCATTTTTGAAATCCAGCTTTTTAACTGGCCCCCGCATTTTTGATAATACCGGAGAAATCATTCAGGGAGATTTCGATTTCCAACCAGAATTTAATCTTTCCGGCTATGGCGGTGGCGGATGGAATTTTCTTTCCAATCCCTATCCTTCCCAGATTGACTGGGTGTCACCAGGATGGACTAAAACCAACATTGGTGCTGCTATTTATGTCTGGAATGGGCAGACAGGCCAGTATGGAGCCTATAATTTTCTGGACGATATCACCGGAACCAATACCGGAACCAATGGCGTCACCAACATGCTGGCTTCAGGGCAGGCTTTTTTTGTGAAGGCCACAGCCTCAGGTCCTGAGCTTCGTGCTTCGGAAATGGTGAAATCATCGGATGCCTCAAGCTTTTTACGTCATGCTTCAGGCAACTCGGGTCTGCTTCGAATTACCCTGGCGAATTCATCCGGATACACCGATGAAAATGTCATTCGTTTCCATGCGGAAGGAAGTCAGGAGTTTGATCCGGCACAAGATGCCCTGAAACTGACAGGCAGTACCTTGAATTTGTCCTCCCTCACACCAGACGGAACCCGACTTTGCATCAGCACGGTCCCAGAAATAGGCGACAATACACTCATCATTCCGTTGACGGCCAATAGTTTTACACAGGGAAGCCTGCAATTGCGTTTTTCAGATTTCGGGGAAGAGGTGCTCAATTCCTATGTTTCCCTTTTTGATTCCTATACCAATCAGGTTCATTATTTACAGGAAGGCTCTGTCGTTTCGTTCACCGTCAACTCCAATCCTGACTCCCAAAAGCCGGGACGGTTTCAGTTGATTTTCACCAAAGTGCAGGAATTCCATCAGGTTCTGGCGAATAACGCCACCACCATCACAGCCTATCAGAGAAACGCCGGGGAAGGAAGACTTTCCATCCGCGTTCAGAATTCTGCATCTCAAAAGGGCAATCTGAGAATTCTCCAGATCGATGGAAAGGAATTGTTCAAGGAATCAGTGAGCCTCACCAACTCTGAATCAGCAGATCTTCCATGGCAATTGAATCCTGGCCTTTACTTCGTGGAGTGGTCTGAAAACGGAAAGACAATTTCCACAAAGGCCATCATTCCAAACTAAGATCCTTCCTTAATGACAAAATCTTTCTCTCTCATTTCGAGAGTTGAGCATTGTATCTGTCCTTGTTCTGAAGCAGCCGGAATCCTACTTCGGATTTAATTTCGCCAAATCGGCAGACAATATTCCCTCCTTTTTTGTTTCATTCGCATCCATGAAGCACCTCAGAATTCTGTTCTTTCATACAGTCCTGGCCTTGGCAACCATCCTTTCAGCGAATGGCCAGTCATTGGAAAAGTGGTTTCCGAAAGAAGACCTTATGAAAATCGGAGTCTATTATTATCCCGAGCAATGGCCGGAAAAGCAATGGTCCCGCGATTTTCAAAACATGGCAAAACAAGGTTTTCAGTTTACCCACATCGGGGAGTTTGCCTGGACGTTCATGGAGCCGGAAGAAGGAAAGTTTGATTTCAAATGGCTGGATGAGGCGATCAATCTGGCATCCAAAAACGGACTGAAAGTGATTCTCTGCACACCATCGGCAGCTCCTCCGATCTGGTTATCAGAAAAATACCCCGAAACGCTGGTCCAGAATGTAGACGGTACCACCATGGTTCATGGCAGCCGTACCCATTGTTCCTGGAGCAGTCCAAAATACCGGGAGCTTGTTGAAAAGGTGAACCAGGAACTGGCGAAGCGATATGGAAAAGACAAGCGGATCTGGGGATGGCAAATCGACAACGAGCCATCGCATTATTCAGCCGAATACGACTACAGCGCTCCGGCCAAAACCCGTTTCATTGAATGGTTGAAAGAGAAATACAGCAACATCGACAAACTGAATGAAAGCTGGGGAACTTCTTTCTGGAGCATCCGGTATCAGAATTTTGAGCAGATCCGGATTCCCAATTCACGTGAGTTGCCTCAGCCCGCCAATCCACATGCCGTGCTGGATTACCGTCGTTTCACCGCGGCTGAGTGTGCCGGTTTTGTGAGTTTTCAGGCCAAAACGCTTCGGAAATATGCTTCTTCGGATCAATGGATTACCACCAACTACATGGGTTCCCACAATCCGAATGATCCTTTCCTGAACAAAGACCTTGATTTTTTAACGCTCACTTCCTATCCCGTGGCAGGCTTTGCCGTCGGGTTTGGAAATGAAGGATTCCGCATCAATGAACCGTCCGCTCTCGGTCAGCCACTGGATTATTTCCGCAGTATCAAAGGGAAAACAGGCGTGATGGAACTGCAGCCCGGTCAGGTAAACTGGGGCCGGTACAATCCTCAGCCGTTTCCGGGTGCCGTCCGTTTGTGGTTGTATCAGTCTTTCGGTGCGGGTTCAGCGTTTGTATGTGCGTATCGGTACCGTCAGCCTCGTTTCGGTGGTGAGCAATACCATTACGGAATGGTTGGGCCGGATGGGGTGACTCCTTCTCCCGGCGGTCTGGAATACCAGCAAACCATTAAAGAGATGGCTGAGCTGAAAAAGAGTTTTAAGCCCGCAAAAGAAATGCCTCTTCGGCTGAAATCGATGAAAACCGGACTCCTCTTTAAAAAGGACAACATCTGGGACATGAACTACCAGCGGCAGACGTCACAATGGAATCCGAATCTTCATGTCACCAAATATTATGAAGCCTTGAGGGCACTTCAGGCTCCGGTGGATTTTCTGGAGGAAAGTTCCGATTTCTCAGAGTACCCATTTCTGGTGGCACCAGCCTACCAGCTGGTGGACGAAAAGCTGATTTCCAAACTCACAAAATATGTGGAGAAGGGTGGAAACCTGATTCTGAGTTGCCGGTTTGGTCAGAAAGACAACAATGCCCAACTCTGGGAAGGTCCGTTTCAGGAGCCGTTGAAAAAACTGGCGGGTATCCAGGTGAAATTCTTTGATGTGTTGCCCGATGATAAATATGGGAAGGTGACGTACGGCGGACGGAATTTTGAATGGAATAACTGGGGAGAAGTGCTGGAGCCGGAAACGACGTCGACTGTTCTGGCCACCTACATTGATCAGTATTACAAGAAAGGAGCGGCGGCCGTAGAGAAAAAACTGGGCAAAGGAACCATCACCTACATTGGTGTGGAAACCGAATCGTTCAAAATGGAACGCGAGCTGATGAAAACCCTGTACGGAAAAGTGACCGGAAAAACCCCGGATGAACTCGCAGACGGACTCGAAGTGTCGTACCGTGACGGTCTATGGGTTGGTATGAACTTCCACAGCACCGAAAACCGGACGGTCAACATTCCAACGACAGCCAAAATCCTGCTGGGCGAACGAGAGTTGAAACCTTGCGGTGTGGTGGTGTGGACGGAATAAATCAGTCGGTTACTTCAGCGGAAAGACCGGCATCGCAAAGCTGGTTCCGCATGATGGCCATCTTTTCCCATTCGCCGTTTTTCACAGTGCACTTCCCTTTGAAGTGAATGATGTGGGCGCATTGTTCGGCTTGTTCCGGAGAATGCCCGCAAACGTGGCAAAGGGTGGCGATCACATGGTCGAATGTATTCACATCGTCATTGAAAACCACTAGTTTATACAGACTTACCTCAACAGTGGCAAGTTCCAGTTCTGTTTCGAAATCGTATTGAGTACTCATGACGGTGCAAAAGTAAAGCATTCTTTTTCAATTATTCCAAATGAGTTTTAATTCCGGATTTCCTTTGCCTTGAATCCGGATTTTGGAATCCAAATCCTGAATTTAACCGACAGGTTTTCCACACTTTTTCCAGCCGTTTGATAATAACACCATATTTGCCGCCTTATCTGAATACATGAATCCTGAATACAGCCATTATTACGGACTGGCCCTCATTCTGGCCTACTTTACAGCATTGGTCGTGGTGTCGTGGTACACCTCCAAAGGCGAAACCGGCACCCAGGCATTTTTTGTGGCCAACCGTTCTTCCAAATGGTACCTTGTGGCGTTCGGAATGATTGGTACGTCGTTATCCGGAGTCACCTTTATTTCTGTTCCGGGCATGGTCAATGCTGGGAATCTCCATTACCTCCAGATCGTTTTTGGTTACCTCATTGGCTACACCGTTATCGCCAATGTGCTCATGCCGCTGTATTACCGCCTTCAGCTCGTTTCCATTTATACCTACCTCGAACAGCGGTTTGGCTTCTGGTCGTATAAAACCGGTGCCGGATTCTTCATGGTTTCCAGGCTTCTCGGATCTTCTGCCCGCTTTTATCTGGTGCTGAGCGTTTTGCACCTGGCCATCTTTCAACATTTCAACATTCCCTTCTGGCTTTCAGTCGGACTCGGTCTGTTGCTTATCTGGGTCTATACCTGGAAAGGAGGAATGAAAACCATCATTATAACCGACACTCTCCAGACCTTCTGTATGCTTGCAGCGGTTGGTGTTTCCATTGTGTACCTGGCCGGCAAGATGGAGTTGCCCGGTGATTCCTTTTTTCATTTTGTGATCGACAATCCACATTCCACTATTTGGGGAACTGATCCGGCTTCCAAGTTCTTCTGGGTGAAACAGATTCTGGCCGGTGCCTTTATCGCCATTACCATGACCGGTCTGGATCAGGACATGATGCAGAAAAACCTGACCTGCAGGTCGCTGGGTGAGGCACAGAAAAACATATACTGGTTCAGTGGCACCTTGCTTGTGGTGAATACATTGTTTCTGGTGCTGGGTTTGATGCTCTATGCTTATGCTGCCCAGAATCAGATCGAACTGCCACCAAAATCCGATCAGTTGTTTCCTTTGCTGGCGCTTCAGCACTTTCCTGTCTGGCTTGGTTTGTTGTTTCTGATGGGCATTATCGCAGCCACATACGCCAGCACCGATTCGGCACTTACCGCTTTAACGACATCCTTTTGTTTCGACTTTCTCAACTTTGCACGTCTTTCGGAGGAAACAAGAATGAAGCAAAAATTCTGGGTCCATCTTGGAATGTCGGGCATGATCTGGATTCTGGTGCTGCTCTTTTACAAATTCAATGAAGGAAGTCTCATCAACACAGTTTTCAATCTTGCTGGAATTACCTACGGTCCTTTGCTCGGTTTGTATGTCTGTGGGCTGTATTCCGGAATCCGTCCGCTTGATCGGGCCGTTCCTTTTCTGACTGTATTGTCAGCCTTGGTTTCTCAGTTCCTGTTTTCCTTCAGTAAGGAGCTGTTCAACGGGTATGAGATTGGTTTTGAAATCCTGCTGATCAATGGACTCATTACCTTTCTGCTTCTGTATATTTCCTCGTTTTTCAACAGCGCCAAAGCAGACGGTGCCCATTCTGTGTGATGAAATGGCAACATATTTCCAGCCTTTATCGCACTTGGTGATGGATGAGCATTCCCCGATATTGACTCAAATCTTACCTGCCAAAGATTTCTGCCTTTAGAGGTCTGAAACTCTGCGCTGACGGGTTCTTCTTGTGCTGTTCAAAATGAATGGTTATGAGGTTATTATACCGAATTTGTCTTACCCTGTTTAGTGTTGCTTCTTTTCCGGCCTTCAGCCAGCTCGAATCTTCCTATCCATCACAGGCCGTCAGTTATAAAGTATTGCAGGATGATCCCGGCGATCTGAATAATCTCTGGCTTCATGTTCAGCCACTTACCGTGGATGTGATGCAGATGAATGCTGTCGTGGGATCGGGTCTTGAAGTCCGCTATCTTCCGATTCCTAAGCTGGAACTGCAGGGAGGAGTGAGAGGAAACTTTATCAATTCGTTCGATTTTCAACGGAATTCTGCCTTGCAGGGCGCTTCAATCACAACTCAGGAAAGCAAACGCGAACAGGGAAAAATGGTGATCACCAATTCCTTTTCCAGGTTTTACAATGTGGAAATCGGTGGTTTTTATCATATTCTGGATGATGTAAAGGATGGTTCTTCCAAAATCATTCTGACAGATCAGGCAGTTCCTGATAAAATCAGCTTCCCGGATGTGATTGACGTGAATGCGAAATCACGCCAGATTCTGGGTGCCAGACTCGGATTCAGTTCGCTGGGAACAACTGTTTCAGTAAAGAACGCTCTCAAGAACCAGAACGTTACGCTGAAGGGTGATCAGGGAACTGTTCTGTCAGCTGCCGGTACATCCTCTTCCAACGGTTTCAAAACAGAATTCAACAACAATTCGTTGTATTCATCCTTTCATTCAACAGGCTTTTACATCGGAGCCGGTTTTCAGCGGATTAAAAATCTCAGCATAAAAACGGATAAACAGGGAATAGTGAGTAATAATTCCATTCTCTCTGTGTATGCCGATCTGATGTTTAATCCCTGGACAAACCTTGCCTCCATACAGGCTCAGCAGGTCTCAGGAACAGGCAAAGAGAAATTCGACCTGAGTCCACTTTCTCTCAATAAATTTGGTGGAAGAGCCGGATTTGAAATCAGGTACAACCAGGCATCCTTTGTCTCGGTCGGAGCTGAAATCGGGTACCGTCCTTCCATTCAGGGCCAGGGATTTTACGGACTTTTCAAACTGAGCATTCCGACTTTTTCGTTTGGAATGGGTCAGCGAAAGGTGGCCAACAACATTGGAAAAAATCAGAGTCTGAGTAAATAAGAATTTTTTTTTCGGAGTATCGGTTACTTTTTCTTACCCCGCGGTATACAGAAACAGATACACAATTTATTCATACACCTGTAATATATTAAAATAGCCCTTTCATAAAGGGCTATTTTTTTGTGCCTTTACCGGTTGATAATCAAGCGCTTCTGCGACTTTCCCCCCTTCTCATTTTCCAGTTCGGCCACATACACACCATTGGTGAGGGCATCCACCTGAATATGGCATTCAATTGACTGAAAATCTTTTTCCAGCATTTTCTGACCCGTCAGCGAAAATATTTTTACTTTTTTCAGGATGGCGTCAGAAGAAAACGAGACATCGTTCAACGCTGGATTTGGTGATGCCTGGAATTCAAAATCAGGACGGACAGAAACAAGTGGTCTGAAACCAGTCACCAGCATTTCCTTCAGATAATTGGCACTGGTTACGTTGTTGCTGGAGTCCAGCGTAAATTCGGCAACTGCTGATTTTTTTCCATTTGCCCAGAACGACAAGTTTTTAGAATAGATAACAGGGAGTAAGGACGGATCCAATACACTGGCAGGAAGTGCAACCCAGGCTGCGGGCAGGAAAGGAAAAAGTTTGGCATACACTTCAATTGCAAAGGACATTTTCATTGTCTGAACATTGCGAAGAACCGGAACCGATCCTGAAACAAATTCTGCCGTACCATATCCATCAATGATGCTGGTATCCAGAATGGTGGCATTGATCCGGGCTTTGGTAATGGTTGCATTGATACCACCAATTGAAATGACGGTATCAAAAGGAAATTCAAAACTGGACGTCGCCTGTGTTTTCAAATCCATCCCCATCGTGGCAGGAAATGTCATAAATTTCAGAGGCGGATTAATCGGAAAAATGGCACTTGAAAAAGGCAGTCCTAATCCTCCACCTCCTTGAAAATCAAAAACAAGTCCGGTCGCATACAGGCCTGTATTATCAAGTTTGAAAAAGCTGTAGTTTCCAAATGATGCCGTCGCCATGTTGGTACCAGCAGGCATATCCGCAATAAACGGCGTGGAAGAAGCCGCAATAAAAACAGTTGTATCCTGAATCGTGGTATCACTTTCAGTAAAGGAATACGAAATATTCGCTCCGGCAGGAGGTGTAGTGCCGGTATAGTTTTGAGAACTGTTGATGATCACATCTCCCGGACCTGCCATATCGGATTGGTTGAGAGTGATCTGAGCGGAAATGCGTGTGGTCGCAAAAAGAAGAAGTAGAGCGATGCCTGCTTTTTTCATAAAAAGGTACAGATTTGAGGGCTTAAAAGTAGGCATTAACTATCAATCCTGTCATACACCATTGCATCAAATGAAGAAAGACTCCATTCTCGTTCAGGGCCAGCTGGTTGATATCCACAACCGCATCATATTCCCGGCTGAAATCACTATCGAAAACCAAACCATTGTGCAGATCCGCAGTGTGGCATCAGCACCTGCGATTTTTATTCTTCCAGGTTTTGTGGATGCACACGTGCACATCGAGAGTTCGATGCTGGCGCCCAGTGAGTTTGCACCGATGGCTCTCGAACATGGAACTCTGGCCACTGTGTCGGATCCGCATGAAATTGCCAATGTTCTGGGAGAGGAAGGTGTCCGATGGATGGCAAAAAACGGAAAACCAGCCCCACTCCATTTCCATTTCGGGGCACCGTCCTGCGTTCCGGCGACTACATTTGAAACGGCGGGTGATGAGATCGATGCTGCCGGAATCCGTCGCCTTCTGGAGGACAAAACCTGTCACTATCTGGCCGAAATGATGAACTGGCCGGGTGTCATTTTTCAGGATCAGATGGTGATGGAAAAACTGACCCTGTCGAAAGAATTGGGAGTTCCTATCGACGGGCACGCACCCGGATTGCGTGGAGAGCAGGCAAAAAACTATTTCGCAGCCGGTATCGAGACGGATCACGAATGCTTCACGCTGGAAGAAGCCATGGAAAAAGCGGCAATGGGGGTGAAAATTCTGATCCGCGAAGGCAGTGCTGCCCGAAACTTTGAAGCATTGATCGATCTGTTCCGTCATTATCCGGGTCAGGTGATGTTTTGTTCCGACGATAAACACCCTGATGACCTGCTTCTTGGACACATCAATCTGTTGGTGAGCCGGGCTTTGGCAAAAGGATTTGACTTGTTCGATGTGCTTCGGGCCGCCAGCCTGCATCCGGTTGAGCATTACCGGCTTCCCATCGGGTTGCTGAGGGAAGGCGACCCGGCTGATTTCATTCTGGTGGAATCGTTGCAGAAAATGAATGTTCTCCAGACCTGGCGGAAAGGGGAAATTGTGTTTGACAAAGGACGTTTCCGCTGGGAACCAGATCCAGTGACCGATCTGCCGAACCGGTTTTTTGCACACTATCCTGAAGCCAGTCAATACCAGGTGCCCAGCGAACAAAAAGAACGGACCTGGGTGAATGTGATGGATGCCATTGAAGGCCAGTTGATCACGAAAGGGCGGATCGCTGAAATGGAAGTGAAACAGGGCAGTATTCTGGCTGATTCGGCACGTGATATTCTGCTTCTCACCGTTGTGAACCGCTACCGGAATGAAAAGCCAGCCAATGCGTTTATTGCCGGATTCGGACTCAAAAATGC
>DAIOVD010000080.1:11813-18342 GCA_036759185.1 Catalimonadaceae bacterium
CCCAAAAAATTCCTTCCTGCCTGAGGGAAATAGAAATTCTCATTCACTGTCTGACTGCCGGAAATGTAGCCATAAGTATACCCGTTGGCTTCGTATTTCTGATCGAGCAGATTGTTCACCAGAATCTGAAACGAGATTTCTTTCACCCCTTTGATATGAAGACGGTAACCTGCCCTGAAATTCAGAAACTGATAGGGATCCAGCGAACGACTTTTGGTACCAGTATTGTCGAGATACTGACGGCCCACCATTTTGCCGATCAGTGATGCTTCCATGTTTTTCACCGGAATCCAGGTGATGTCGGTGGCGGCAATCAGGTTGGGTGAAAATGCGATCGGCGTGTTTTTGAACACCGTTCCGTTTTGCTCACCGGTGTCATAGTTGTCCAGAAAATAAGAATATTCTGAAATCTGGTTGTCGCTCAAGGTCAGGTTTCCGCCTATACTGAAGGTTGGAAGAATGGCATAGGCCGCTTCCATTTCAATTCCTGCCCGGTAACTGCTCGACACATTGCTCCGGATGTAGGCGCCCACGTCGTTTATTTTGCCTGTCAGAATCAGCTGGTTGCGGTAATACATGTAGTAGCCGTTCACAGAGGCCGTCAGTTTTTCGCCTGTGTGCCTCCAGCCCAGTTCCAGATTGTGCAGCACTTCCGGTTTGGGCCGGCTGTCGGGTGTTGAATTCACAAAATCATCACGGACGGGTTCCCGCTGCGATTTGCCATAGGACACATACAGAAAGTCCGATTTAGCCGCCTGGTAACTCACACCCGCTTTTGGATTGACAAACGTGTATTGTGCTGTCTGGTCGGTGGCATTGAGATTCCGGTCGTAACCCGCAAAGCTGTAGTAGATGTTCCGAACCTGCAGATCGCCGTACACCCGGAAACCATTTCCAAAGGCATATCCGACTTTCACATAATTGGTGAAATCATTTTTCACCGCATCATCAAAATAATAACGGAAGGTGTTGTCGGCGAGGGTGGACACCTGAGCCCAGATCACCTTTCCGAAATGGTCTCCGCGGTACTGACTTGCGGATCCTCCTACCGTAACCGACAAGTTTTCTGTGTCATAATTAAGGGAATACGTCCCGCCATAATAGTGGTTATCAAGCCAACGCTGGCGGATCAGGTTGGTTGATGTAAGCGTATCACCTCCGAAGATTGGATTGGCCAAGCCGTAATTTTCAAACGATGCCCCGTCTTTGTATTCTTCGTAATAACCGCCTCCTTTGGTGTAAAACAGAGCGGTATTGAGCGTGAGTTGCTGCCCGAGATCATAGCTATAAAACAGCTGATAATGCGTCTGGCGGTAGTTGTCGGTCTGGTTTTTGTACCGGAAACTGTTGTAGGTGCGGGATGACGATTGCAGTAAATGAGCCGAATCAGCAGAACTCAAATAGTTCCGTGAAATATAATCCCGCATTCCCTGAATATCGCCTTTCAGACGAGCTTCCGGAATGCCGTTCCAGGCCTGGTAGGTCTTTTCGGCTCCATCCAGCACATTGAATTTCAGGATTCCTTTTTTGCCATAATACCCACCCGATACAAACACGCTGTTGAGGCTGGAACTTCCCCGGTCGATGAATCCATCCGACACAATCCGGGACAACCGGGTTTCGACCGACCACTTGCCATCGATCAGACCAGTGCCGGCCATCACGTTGTTTTTCAGGGTATTGAAAGAACCGAAAGAAGCATTGGTTTCCGCAAATGCTTCTTTGCGGAGGGTGTTGGTCTGGATATTCAGACTGGCCCCAAATGCTGACGAACCATTGGTCGAAGTTCCTACGCCACGCTGGATCTGGATGCTGCTGACAGAAGAGGCAAAGTCAGGCATGTTCACCCAGAAAAGTCCGTGCGATTCGGCATCGTTCACCGCGATTCCGTTCATGGTGACGTTGATCCGTGTGGCATCGCTTCCGCGGATCGAAAGTCCTGTGTACCCAATGCCGGCACCTGCATCGGATGTACTCACAACTGAAGGAGCCTGTTGCAAAAGGATGGGTAGATCCTGTCCCAGATTGACTTTGTCGAGACTTTCGCGGCTGATCATGGTTCGGGTCGTGGGATCTTCGTTTTTACTGCGGGTAGCCTGAACGATCACCTCTTCAGAAAGAGAGTTACGTGTCTCCATTGGCAGAGTCAGAGTTTGGTTGTCGCGAAGATTGACTTCCTGACGGAGAGGAAAATAGCCGACCATTCGTGTGAGAAGGATGTACCGTCCGGCTTTCAGGTTGTTGAATTCCACCAGACCATTGGCATCGGTGGTCGCGGTTTTACCGGTTCCTTCCAAACCTGCCTGTACAGCTTCGAGGGGTGCTTTTGTGGCGGCATCCTGAAATGTCAGGCTAAGACGAAACTGGGCGGAAGCAGAAAGAGCTGCCAGTACGAACAGAAAAAGGACAAGCGTTTTTTTCGAAATCATATTCCGTAGAATCAAAAAAGGTTGGGACTACGGAGGCTCTGAACCGTACAAAAACGGATGAGAGAGATGGTGTTGCTATTCCCTTCGCCGGCATTATCCGGATCAGGTTCGACGGGTATGATCTCAGCCTTTCAGGCACCCCGTAGTCAACGACAAATGTAGAGAGCAGAAATCTATTGCGCCCCATGTTTTTTTTCGATGCTGATCCGGAAGTTTCTTGTATCCTGGAAATTGGGAATCCGGAAATTGGATTATTCCGGTTTTTGAATGATTCGCTCCTCCCGTCCTGAGCCTACTCTCCTCCTACTGTGACCCTATTCAAACCGTGTTCTTCTGATTTGGATAATTTGAAGAATGGTTGGCGGGTCCGGGGATCCGGAATTCATCAAAAAAAAACCTGCCCGAAATTTCCGGACAGGTTTCTGCTGCAAATACTCATTTAGATAAAGCATAATCGTTCAGGACCCAGCCTCTCCCGACTGATAAACAGCCGGGAGAAGGACGGTTCCGTTGGGTTGAGAAAGTGTTGTCCTCATAGTTTAGAATAGTTAGTCAATGTTGTTTTGTCAAATGTCTGTTTCAGTTCGTGGTTTGTCGTGGCCCGACCGCTTCCGGAACGGTTCCCGAAAGTGGGGTTTGGTGGGTCGATTTTGCAAAAAGACTTATCCATTGGTATGTTTTTTTTATCCAGCCGCTATTTTTGGAAAAAACCGGCCTGAAATCGGGTGGGAAAAGAAGAAAGGAAAGAGCCTGTTTCATGACGGAAAGTTCCGGGCTTGCCCCTCGTTCACCCGACCAGATTGCGGCCGGGTGAATGAAGGTTCTGTTGGGTTGATTTTTTAAAATCCTCATCGTTTCGTAATAGTCGTTCAAGCTATTTTTTCACATGTTCTTTTCCGGACCTGATCTTCCGGAATGGTTCCCGAAAGTGGGGTTTGGCGGGTCGATTTTGCAAAAGGACTTATCCGTTGGTATGTTTTTTTTATCCAGCCGCTATTTTTGGAAAAAACCGGCCTGAAATCGGGTGGGAAAAGAAGAAAGGAAAGAGCCTGTTTCATGACGGAAAGTTCCGGGCTTGCCCCTCGTTCACCCGACCAGATTGCGGCCGGGTGAATGAAGGTTCTGTTGGGTTGATTTTTTAAAATCCTCATCGTTTCGTAATAGTCGTTCAAGCTATTTTTTCACATGTTCTTTTCCGGACCTGATCTTCCGGAATGGTTCCCGAAAGTGGGGTTTGGCGGGTCGATTTTGCAAAAGGACTTATCCGTTGGTATGTTTTTTTTATCCAGCCGCTATTTTTGGTAAAAAGCTGACATAAATCAGGCAGGAAAAAGAGCCCGGAATCAGCCCGTTTCATGACGGCAACCAGGAACCAAACCACCGTTTTTCACAAAGTCCCGGATCCATTTTATGATTCGATTCCTATTTTCCGAATCCCCGGTAATTCCTACTTTTGATTTTTGAGTTCTTCCTTACTATTTCCTGCATTCATTCATAACTCATCACTCATAATTCCTTGAAGCATCTTCTATTCTTCCTTTCCCTTTTCTCCCCGTCCCTGTTTGCCCAGACCGTCCTCAACGCCGGAACCTGGACAAACCTCAAAATGACGGATCCCCTCGTTCTCGATACAGGTGTGTTTGTGTTTGAGGGATTGGAATTTGGAACCCGGCCCCCTAACCTCCCGATGTTAAATCGAGACAAGCTCCAAAGGGGGAACTCCATTGAAGCTCCCCCTTTGGGGGCTGGGGGGCTCGACGCCCGAAAAGCCCGAAGCGTGACCTTTTCGCACTGCGAATTCAACGGTGCACCCGGCCAGTCGGGAATCCTGCTTCAGGGCGATGCCACCATTCACCATTGCCGGTTCCGGAATCTGGATACCGCCCTGTCGATGGCCGGCCAGGGATTTCAGACCCTCGTTTTGTACCGCAATCTCTTTGAAAACAACCGCACCGCCATTTCGCTCCGCCGTCAGAGATCCGACCGGCCCTTCCGGCTGGCGTTCAGCCTCAAATGCAACGGATTCGTAGTGACCGACACCGTGCAGAAACGGACGGGACTTCTCCTCGGTAAAGGCCTGGAACTGGGCTACCTGAGTGCCGGCGTATTCATGCACCAGAAGATGGGCTCCGAACACCGGAATTTTTACGATGCCTTCGAATACCCCAACGGCAACCTCTGGCCCTCGCTCACCGATGCCGACCAAGCCGGGTGGCTGCCGGGTCTGCCCGCCGATCCACAGATTCCGGGACAAATCTGGCGCAACCAACCCCGTTGGGTGGCCATCGATAACCAGACGGGAAGTCCTGTGGTGTACACCCGCTACGAATCGGAGTTTGTGGGATGGGGCCCTGCCCTGAAGGGAGAAGTGGATTTCCGGAAGCCGGACGGTTACCGGAAACTCCGGCTCGACCGCGAAACCGTTACCGATACCTGCGTGTACAAAACCCAGCAACCCAAAGGAAGCGCCCTTGCCAGGGTCTGCGAGCAACTGGTGGACGAGCAGCCTTTTTTGTTGCCCACCCATTTCAGCGAGCTTCGTTTGCCACCGCCGAGGGACAAAAGCCAACCCCAGATTGATCCCCGAATTACCCGCCCGGAAAACACCCTCCGGATCTGGATTCCAGCGTGGGCCGACCGGGCGGTGCTTCAGTATCTGGACAGCGAAGGCAAAACCGTGCTGCAAACCAACCCCATCGCCGGCCGTGGATGGGTGTCCGCCTACCTCGATCTGTTGACACCCGGGATCGATTCCGTTCAGTATCGCCTTGTGGTCAACGGCCAGCCCGGCATCATCCACCCGATCAACCCAAAACCCTGAATAATGAAATTGAAAGTCAACCTTCTATCTCTTTTGGCGAGCCAATTTTGTGTTTCTGCTTTCTTGCTCGTTAGCTTTTTCACATACAACATTGCAAACGCTCAGCAGGTGAAATGGGCCAAGGTTTATCCTCTTGCTAAGGAGGATAAAATATCATGCATAACAAGGGATTCCAATTTCATTTATGCCGGAGGATACACGTACAGGAATGCGTTCTATTTCAACACGACGCCTTTTTATAAAGCTATCATTATCAAACTGGACACACTCGGCGATACACTTTTTATTAAAGATTTAGGAGTGTCGGGAGAAGTGATGAGCATGGCTGTAGATCCCATGGGTATGATTCGTGCGAATGTGAAGCAGTATTACTTTGGCGTTAATGGATACAATACCTTTCTTTTTACAGTTCACCCCTCAGGTTTTATTACCCGTATTGACACTGTTGATGGTTACTCACCAACGGCTTGTACAATGGGTAAAGACAGCAGTATGATTATCGTTGGTCACAAAAGAAGGGTTGGGTTTCCAAATACTCAAACAAGTATGTATTTCAGGAGGGTTACAAAATCAGGAATAGTAGAACCTTGGATTGAACTAAACCCAGGCCATCCAAACTGCAAGGCGAATCGGGTAGAGCAATTACCCAATGGACACTACCTGATCAGTGGCTATGTGGGCAGCCGGGTAGCCAGCTATGAAGTAGATTCACTGGGTGAAAATCCGGTTTATCATGAATGGTATCAGACAGCAGATTTAACTAATTTATATTCTGGCTGTGCAGGTAGATTGGGCTATAAAAAATGGATGATTGGTGGGGAAGGAAGTCCTTCTTTTGTGGGAGTTTATGATAGCACGAAAAACAAAGTTTGGCTTAAAAAGGACTATGGTACTCTGGCACCACCACAGGCAATGAAAGATGGTTCCGTCGTATTTGGGTACACTACAGGTATTGCACCTTTCATGTACTTTTATAGATTCAATCAGGATAGCACACTTAAATGGTTCTTTAATGTAAAGGATACCCTTGTGAACAGAGGCTTTCCTGGATACCTGGATATTTACTCTTTCACTTATTTTGAAGACGAGTCGGCAGTATTTGCCGGCAACTACAGAGACGACAGTGCACCAGCCAATACAAGAGAAGACCCCATCTTCCTCCGCATCGCCAACGTCGGCACACCCGTCACTTCTCTTTTCAAACCCAAACGGGGCACGCTTTCCAACGAGACCCTGGCGCCCTGGCCCAATCCGAGTGGGGGCACCTTGTATCTTAAGC
>DAIOVD010000081.1:0-1591 GCA_036759185.1 Catalimonadaceae bacterium
TAATGCGAATCTTTTTATACTTGTGGATTCAATCAATCTGAATCCATGACCATTCGTTTCAGAACACTAATTTTAATTCCTGTGATTTGGTTGGTATCATTGCTGGCATCGGCTCAGGACACAGCTAGACACAAATTCACCGCCTATATTCGGCTGCCTTTAACATCTGTGTTTGATTATGAAGGTGAGAAAGAATCTAATTTCAGAAGTCTGCAAAATCCTGAATTCGGAATAGGATTCCACCCAACAAACAAGAGCGAATGGTGTGCAAATCTTGAATACATTCCTTTGAAAAATCGATATCAATTTGAGTTAAATTACTTTAGCGACTCCCATCGGATTGAACGAGCCTATACCTACTCTTTACCAACCTCCGGCTTTTACTTCCGAATGCAGTTTGATAAAAGATGGTTTGTATTTCGAAGAAAAATGCTTAGGCCATTTGGCGGTGTTTCATTACCCATTGTTTTTGCAAAAGAAAATAATGTGGGTGTTGAACGACTTAATTTTTCGAATGGATTGAATTCTATTTCTAAATATTTCATTCGTACTTCCGCAATCTCCATTTATCTTGGGATCAATTTAGGCCTACAATTCCAATACAAACGATGGACCGGTCTGGCATATTTATCATTGACGCCATTACTGTTTTCAGCAAGTCAAATCAATCATGGATTCTATTCAAGATCACAAAATTTCATAGGTACAACTTCCATCCAATTGGGGTATTCGTTTTAAATCAATTTTGAAATCATTTATTCCCCTCCCCCAACGCAAGCAATTCCTCCATCGAAGCGATCTTAAACCGGATGGATTCAATTTCCAGTTCCAGTAGCTTTTGCTGAAATGGGCTGGTGGTTTTGATTTTCTCAATGGCTGAACGTTGCCAGCCTTCCACCATCTTATATCGGACAGAGCCTACATCCTGCATTTTCCCGAGAACAATGACGCAGAACCGTTTCCGCAAAAATGCCTGACGGTAGGTGAACGCCATCACACGGATTTTCTGTTCGATCTTCAGGATTTTTACGGAAAGTGACCCTTGCATATCCCGCAAAATCTGCTTCTCCTCTTCCGTTGGAATGGAAAATGGTTCCATATCGGCCCGAAAATCGCCAAGCTCGAGAAAAGACTGAAGGAATTCGATGTGGTTGGGACTTCCGACAAATCCTAAACGTTGTCCGGATTCCACCATGGCAATGTTGGATTTGGAAACCTCGCAAAACAGGGAAAATTCATTCTGTGAAATCCCAAGGTGTTCGCGGTGCTGGAGTTTCTCAATGGGTTTGGTACGGGCGGCTCGCTTCTTCATTTCAATTTGTGATCATTTTTTTCGACTTCAAATATGATCACACTTTTGTGATCATATTATTTTTGTTTTTTTATGATCACGCTTTTGTGATCATATTTTCGACAGAATTTTTTGATCACGAAATATTCAATTGAAAATTGGGGATTTCCCAAAAGTCTCCATACGTAAGATCTAATTAATAGGAAATACAATAAAAACTATGTGATTATCTATGTGCCTATGTTTCTATCCCGACTTCATCGGGACAAGTCCTGGTTAACCGGCTCGTTTAAAACCACA
>DAIOVD010000081.1:1691-18060 GCA_036759185.1 Catalimonadaceae bacterium
ATAGAAACATAGGAGCACATAAGGTTTTTCCTTTGAGAAATTTGATTCTTATTTCAAAAAGCAGAGACTTTCGCCTTTTTGGACAGCCCCTTTTGGATTCTCAGCCTTTCCCTCCTATCATTGAGGATTCACCAAATGACACCCCGGTTTTGAATCTTCAACGCACGTCATCCTTTTTTAACCATTGTCTGGCGATTTTATTCACCAGCATTACCCTTGTTCTGCCAGTTTTTTCGCAGTCACAAAATCGCACTCAGGAAATTCCGGAAAACACCTCCGTCAACCGCACCGCTGCCGAATGGGAACCCGCATTGGGCACATTGATCATCTGGCCGTTAGCGATTCCTTACAAACTGGCTGTCGAACTGGCGAAGGACAACCATCTCTACACACTTGTCAATGACGAATCCGCCCGAAAGGAAGCTGCCCAATGGTATAAAACCTGGGGAATCGATTCATCCCAAAACACCTTTCTGTTTGTTCCGCAGGGAATCGATGCCAGCTGGACACGCGACTGGGGGCCTGCTGCCGTTTTTCCGCCCAAAGGAAAGATGATGCTGGCCGATCCAAAATACATTTTTGCCACACCCGTCTCTTCCCAGAAATGTTCGGATTCGCTCTTTTTCATATACGGCATGGAAAACGGACAGCCCGTCAAAACTCAAACCGATGACGACGCCACTGTTCATTTGGGCAAAACTCTGGGATTTCCTGTTCTTGATTTACCCTTCATTTCCACCGGCGGCAACGTGTTGACAGACGGTGCCGGAACGGCTTTCTCCAGTTGCATTCTGCTGAATGAAAATCAGTATTTCGGCGTCAGCGAAGAATCTTTCCGGAAAATGAGCCGGGAAAAACTAGGTTTCCAAAGTTACCATATCCTCCCGAACTTTGAACGGAGGGGCATCCAGCATGTGGATTGCTTTATGAAGCTGCTGGATCAGGAAAGAATACTGGTGGCAGAACCTCCGAAAGACCACGATCTGTATCCTTTGTACGACAGCATTGTTCGCTTTCATTTTCAAAACCTGAAATCGGGTTTCGGAAGGCCATATGAGATTCTTCGAATCAAAACCAATCGGTACAACGAAGATAAACTGGCGGCCTACACCAATTCGCTCATCCTCAACAAAACCATTTATGTACCACTCTTCCGAATCAAAGAAGACAGCCAGGCTCTGGAAACGTATCGTCGTGCAATGCCAGGTTATACCGTAAAAGGATTTTATTTTGATCTCAAAGATGAACCCTATGCATCCAAAGAACTGGTTGATCACTATAAAGAATATGGCTGGAATTTCGGAGATGCCTTACACTGCCGAACCCGGGCTATCTGGGATCCGGATATGTTATTGATTCAGGTGCAACGGTTACCGGCCAGAATGAAACCGTCCGAAAAAAAGGAGGTGATAGCCAGGATCACCGATTACAGCCTGAAAGGATTGGAAGCAGGTAAAACGCTTTTGAAATGGCGGGTTATCGGACAGAAAGATTGGCATTCAGTTCCGATGAAAGTCTCAAAAGTCAGGTTTCATTACTATGCTGAAATTCCTTCGGTACCAAAGGGGACAGAGGTGGAATATTTTGTTGAAGCCCGATCTTTTTCAGGTCGCATGGAATCCATGCCAAGGACTGCACCTACCGGGACCTATTCCCTGATTATCCGATAAAATCAACCCTTCAATCTTCCAATAAAAATCAACTGATGCATTTTCCACCAATCGTGTAGATTTGGCCCGCATTCGTTTCGCCGATTGCCTTACTCACTACACGAATGGATTTATTAGGAACACTGGTTAAAACCGGAATCAAACTCCGAAGCAGAAGACAGAAAAAACAGTCTTCGCCATTGGAAGAGCAGATGAAAGTCCTTCAGAAACTGCTCGTTAAAGCCGAGAACACTCAATTCGGAAAGCACTATCATTTTGGGATGATGGTAGGCCTTCGGAAGGCAGGCGACCCGAAAGCCAAGTATAAGCAGTTTTGCCGGAATGTGCCGACCCACACCTACAACCAGATTTTTGATGCCTGGTGGAACAAAACACTGAAAGGACAGCCGGACGTGTGCTGGCCGGGTCAAACCAAATATTTCGCACTCAGTTCCGGCACTTCAGAGGCCGCTACCAAGCATATCCCAATCACGCGGGACATCATCAAATCGAATCAAAAAACCAGCATCCGCCAGATTCTGACACTTTCGCACTACAAAGATCTGCCCAGTGATTTTTTCATCAAAGGAATTCTAATGCTGGGTGGCTCCACAAACCTGAATTTCAACGGAATCAGCTACGAAGGTGACCTGTCTGGTATTCAGGTTAGTCAGATCCCCTTCTGGTTTCAGCCGTTTTATAAACCGGGGGCGAAAATTGCGCAGGAAAAAGACTGGGGAAAAAAGCTGGATGAAATCGTTCTGAAGGCAAAAGACTGGGACATTGGCTGTGTGGCAGGAGTGCCAGCCTGGATTCAGATCCTGATTGAAAAAATCATCCGCCACTACAAGGTGAAAACGATTCACGAAATCTGGCCAAACTTTTCTGTGTATGGCCACGGTGGTGTTTCATTCGAACCGTATCGAAAAGCCTTTGACAAACTGATGGGCCGTCCGCTTATTTATCTTGAAACCTATCTCGCTTCGGAAGGTTTCATTGCCTACCAGGCCCGTCCGGAAACACGTGGGATGAAGCTGGCCATAGACAACGGCATTTTCTTTGAATTTGTACCGTTCAACGAAGAAAACTTCAACAGTGAAGGGGATATGGTCGCCAATCCGCAAACTCTATTGATCGATGAAGTAGAAGAAGGCAAAGACTACGCCATTCTCATTTCAACCTGTGCAGGTGCCTGGCGCTATCTGATAGGTGATGTGATCCGGTTTTCAGATCTGGAAAAGTGTGAAATCATGATCACCGGTCGGACGAAACACTACATCAGTTTATGTGGGGAGCACATGTCGGTTGAAAACATGAATTCCGCGATTGCGGCAGTTCAGGAACAATTCAATGTGGCCATTACCGAGTTTGCTGTTGCTGGAATCCGCTCCGGAACATTATTCGGGCACAAATGGTTTGTCAGTTGCGACGACGTCATCGACAGCCAGAAACTGATTGAAGCGATTGATCAGCAACTAAAAAATCTCAATGATGATTACAGTACAGAACGCGGACACGGCCTGAAAGAACTGCAGATTGAGGTGGTGCCCCTCTCCTATTTCCACCGGTATCTGGAGAAAAAAGGAAAACTCGGAGGTCAGAATAAATTTCCCCGTGTGCTCAAAAAGCACCAGATGGAAGAATTCGAAGAATTGATCCGATCCCTTAAAAGTGGGGGTTGAAAATCAAATCTGAATGCTTCTCCTGCCCGTTGACTTCAGCCTGAGTAACCCTTATTTGTTTCCGGAAACTGAATTTATTTTCCCGGATCTATGACGGAAATTAGGGATGAATCGCCTTGGCAAATGCATATTGCACACTTAAATTACGAAATGCTGGATCGAAGTATAGCCCCTGATTGTGTTCCATTGAAGGTCCCGGTTCTCACCCGACCTGAAACTGAAATCCTGCCCAACGGCATTGAACTCACTTCATTTTTTCACGCGGATCAAAATCTGATCTCCGTTGAATTGATTTTTCCGGCAGATGATCTTTCTTCCAAAACTCGGCAGGAAGAGGGCTATATTTTCAAATTGCTGGCCGAAGGAACCAAATCCAAAACCTCAAAACAGGTGGCGGATGCGATTTCATTTTTAGGCGCCAGCATTGATTTCAGCCACCAGGCTGATATCGATACCATCAGTATTTCCTGCCTATCCCGTTTCCTTCCTTCCGTTCTCACCATTCTGGATGAACTCTGGCACAGTCCGGTTTTTCCGGACAAGGAATGGAACACGATGAAGGAAACACAGCACCGGCAGAATGATATCAACCTGCAGAAGACTTCCTTTCTGGCAGGGCGGCTGCTCCGTAAATCGCTTTATTCCACAGGGCTGGATTATGGTTATTCATACGATCAGGCACTGGTCGATTCCTTTTCGACCGAACAATTCCGTAACCGGTTTGATCAGGTGCGTGCAACCGGGCCCGGACTCGTTTTATTGTCGGGCTATGCAGATGCCGCCATGCAAATGCAGTTGCGTGACTGGTTACTGAAATTCAGGAATTGCAGGCGAGTTATCCGGAACCGGGAGTGGACAATGCCGATGCCGTCTGCTGGTATTCAGTGGGATGAAAGAGCTGACTCTCAGCAATCCTCGCTTCGGATTGGCCAATATGCCATTAACAGTCAGCATGAAGATTCAGCTTTGTTTTCGTTAACACTGGAACTTTTTGGCGGCTATTTCGGATCGCGTTTAATGAGCAACATCCGGGAAGACAAGGGTTGGACATATGGTATTTATGCACAAAGAGTTCCGTTGGTTGCCAAACCACATTGGGTAATTGGCACCGACGTAAAAGGCGACATCATACTGGACGCAGTTGAGGAAATTCAGAAAGAAGCACGTATCCTCCAGAACGAACTTGTGCCGGACGAAGAACTGAAGAAAGTAAAAAACTATATGCTGGGTCAGTTTCTTTCGTCAGTCACCAATGTCTATGGCCTGGCTGAACGCTACCGTTCCATGTGGGTGAACGGAGTTGATTTTGAACGGGTGGAACGCAACCAGCGAATCATCCAGGAAGCAGGTTCGATAGAGGTTCTCGGGATGGCTCAGAAATATCTGGGTCTGGAGGACGCTGTTATTGCCTTGTCTGGAAAAAAAATGATTAAAAATTAATACTTTGGGACTTCGGATTTCCGACCCTTTATACATCATCTGACTATGAAAAATTACCAGGAATTCTACAAACAAATGGGCAATCTGCTGTACAGTATTGCGGCCATTGACGGAAAAATTGCTCCGAAAGAGTTGAAAGAACTTCGGCGAATGGTTCGTGAAGAACTGGTTCCGCAGGAAAAGCACAACGATGAATTTGGCACAGATGCTGCCTTCGCCGTAGAATTTCAATTTGACGTGCTGGAAGGGAGCGACGCACCATCATCTGACGCCTGGGACGAAGCCAAAGAATATCTGAAACACAACAGTGCACTCCTGCCTGAAAAAGACCGGAACCTGCTGATGCACGGTGCCGAGCATGTAGCAGCCGCCTTTCATGGAATCAGCAAAGCCGAGCACGTTTTGCTGGACAAACTGAAAGTACTTCTGGCAGTGCCTCAGCATTCCTGAGAACTCCGGCCCCGTTTTCTGCCAGCATTTTTTTTGAATGCACCAGGTTTTAGTCGTAATAATGGCCGAAACGAACCTGTTTGCTATCAGAATATCCATTTCAGGCATTCTCAAATGTTCATTCTGAGAGTCAATGCAATTGAGGTTAAAAATAATTGACTGACCAATCGCACTAAAATTTGGAAAAGCCCGTTTCAGGAAACCATTTTTGTTCCGGCAAATCAGACACATTCTTTCCATACCACTTCAAACACAACACCCGGATCCGTGAGCGACAGTATCGTAATCATTCCCACATACAATGAAAAGGAAAATGCCGAAGCCATCGTTCGTGCAGTGATGGCTTTGGAACCGGAGTTTCATGTTCTGATTGTTGACGACGGTTCTCCGGATGGTACCGCGAAAATCATTCAGGGACTTCAGCAGGAATTTCCGGAAAAGCTGTTTATGGAACAACGCAAAGGCAAACTCGGGCTGGGAACCGCCTACATCCATGGTTTTAAATGGGCCCTTGATAAAGGATATGAGTTTATCTTTGAAATGGATGCTGATTTCTCGCACAATCCGAATGATCTGGTCCGTTTACGGGATGCCTGTAAAAATGGGGGAGCCGACCTGGCCATTGGCAGTCGGTATGTCGTAGGGGTAAATGTGGTGAACTGGCCGATGGGACGTGTTTTGATGAGTTACTTTGCCAGCTATTATGTTCGGCTTGTCACCGGAATGCAGATCAACGATACGACAGCGGGATTCAAATGCTATCGCGATACCGTCCTTAAAACCATCGACCTGAACAAAATCGACTTTGTAGGTTATGCGTTTCAGATTGAGATGAAATTTCTTGCATGGAAATTCGGATTTCAGATCACGGAAGTTCCCATCATTTTTACTGACCGGACGAAAGGTGAATCCAAAATGAGTTCAGGGATTTTTAAAGAAGCCGTTCTGGGTGTTTTGCAAATGAAAATCCAGTCTTACTTCCGTAATTTCAGGAGGTAATCGATTCTCAGGATTCGGTCTGACCCGGCAGAAGATTCCGCATCTTTTTAATTTTCTTCAACGTTTCTTCTTTTGGAAGCACTATAGAAAAGACGGAACCTTTATTTTCCTCAGATTTTACTTTCAGATCGCCATCCTGTTTACTGATAAACTCTTTGCAGATAGATAAGCCTAAACCCGTCCCCACTTCGTTTTCTGTGCCTGCCATGGAGATGGTGCTGTTCGTAAAAAGCGTCTTCAGAATACCCGCTGGCATCCCGACTCCATTGTCCTGCACCTCTACATAATGGTACTCCTTATCTTCTTTGTATGTAAGCCGTATCTCACCACCGGAGTTGGTGAATTTTATGGCATTTGAAATCAGATTCCGAAGTACCGTCTGGATCATCGCTTTGTCCACATTGAGAACCAGATCAGAATTCACCAGATTATGAATGGCAATGTTTTTGGTGTTCAGTTGTTCCTGGTATAAATCAATTACTTCCTGACCCAATAATTTGATTTCAAAAGGAAGCGGATTGATTTGAATTTTGTTGAGCTGTAACCGGCTCCAGGTCAGAACATCTTCCAGTAGTTTCCCATAGTTATTGGACGTTTGTTCCAGCTGGTCGATGTAGTCCTTAATTTCATTTTCATTCAATGAAGATCTATGATTTTTCAGGATGTAAATGATGGCATTCAGGCCTGAAAGTGGGGATCTCAGATCGTGACCCAGAATGGAAAAGAGTTTTGTTTTATCGTCGTTAAGGTGCCTGAGAATCCGTTCAATTTCCTTTTGCCGGAGGAAATCCTGTGTGATGGAAACCGTCGAGAAAAACGCCACTACCAGAGCAATGCAAATGGCCAGATAGTTTGTATAGCTACCGAATGAAATACTGCGGTTAATGTATTTGCGGTTGACTTCCAGTGACACCTTCAGTTCTCCATCATACCGATGCAGCAATTCGCGGATTTCGAGCGTCTTATCAGCCCCCTGGGCGATCAATTCATTCGACAGATTGGACTTCCCACTGAATTTACCTTTAAGCAGGAGTCTGGTCTGATAAAACAGATCCGTTCGATCTTTGACAAGCCTCGATATTTTATCAAGCAATGGACTGGGCACCACTCCTTTACTCCCATTTTCGCCAAGGTCTTTCACCGCCTGCTGAAGACGGATTACTGACCGGTCGTGACTACGGAGATAGATTACCTGGTTGGAAATAAAGTAGTTCTTAAGCGTGTTTTCAGCAAAACTGATGTCACTTTCGATCTGTGCGAGCAAGGTAAGCTGGCTGTAAATCATTTCTACCTTTCCCACATTTCCCCTCAGGTTCCGGGTGATGTTAATGGTTAGAAGGATATTCCCAATGAAGGTCGCAATGGTCATAATAAACCCAATCACAACGACGGCGAGTGGTTTATTGCTGAGTATGGTGCGAATAATCTGCTTCATTCAGGACTGGTTCCAAATCGAAAAGGAAACCTTCAAACTGTTGGGGACTTACACAACAGGCACCGCAATCTGGCTATTTCCCGCGAAAAACCTCGGATAACTTTTGCTCTAAAGCAGGTCCACGTAGGTTTTTTGCTGCAATTCTACCTTCCGGATCAACCAGAAATGATGAAGGAATGGACCGTACAAAATAGGGCCTGGCTGCGGCATTGTCTTCCGTGAGATCTGACGCATGAGACCAGAACATTTTATCCGTAACAATGGCTTTCAACCAGGCATCCTTGTCGGTATCAATGCTCACAGAAAGAATGGTAAATCCTTTGTCTTTGAAGGCCTGAAATGCCTTCTTCAAAGTTGGATTCTCTGCCCGGCAGGGTTTACACCAGGAAGCCCAGAAATCAAGCAAAACCCACTGACCCTTGAACTGGGAAAGTGTGACCGGCTTTCCTGTTGGATCAGGCTGTGAAAAATCAGGCGCCATTTTCCCGATTGCCAGCTTCCTGGGTACTTCGAGATATGATTTCATCTTTTCAGTATACACTGCTTTTGGTCTCTCCTTTTCGAAACGGTTGGCAAGTGAGTCGAGATAACCGAAATCGTCTTCAACAGAAAGCATAGAAGTAGCCAGATGAGAAACCGGGTTTGGCCCAATGCTGTCGATTAAATGTTTGACATACTGTTTTGTGGTGTTTTGCAAAGCAAAGAAACCATTCATTGCAGAATCCGCTCCTTTCTGGCTGCCTGAATTCATGGCTGATTTATAATTCATCTCCAGGCCCTGCGCTTTTTGTTCAAATCCAACCCGGGTCGATTCCACCCGTTTGAGTAAATCGGTCAGGCTGGAATTAGTGTAAGAGAATGATTGATAAAGCTGGTTAAAATCACCTTTAAGCGTATGTTGACCAGCCTCCAGAAACAATGGCAAACGCTGGCCACCTACTTCCAGAACATAAAGCCGCTCAGAATCGGATGGAAGAGCCATCGAGAATTTACCTCCTGTTTCAAATACTGCTGAATCAACAACTACGGGACCTTTCGTATCTATCCTGGATAAGCGAAGACTTCTCACCGGTGCCGGCAGATTGGAAATTTCACCTTCGATCGAAGCCTGATCTTTATTGTCTTCTTTCTGATCGGAACAGGAAATCAAAAAAAGAGTACCTAATGCGATCAGTAAACAGGATTTTACAGACATGGTTGTTTTGTAGTTGGTTGTTTATTCGGGAAATGCTTCTTCAGCTTCCCAGTTCAATGGACCGTTTCAAGGCTTGCTGCAAACCAGTCCGGATATGATCTCCGATATGGCCGGACTCAAACGACTGGATGGCGGCTTCTGTTGTACCACCACGGCTGGACACCTTACCGATCCACTCCCGGCAGGTAAAGTTGTTGTTACTCAGTAAATGAATGGCGCCCAGAAAGGTTTGCTCCACGAGTGTTTCCGCTTCCGTTGGGGAAAATCCCATCTGGCTGGCGGAGTCTATCATGGATTGCATAAAATAATACACGTAGGCTGGTCCGGAACCAGAAATAGCAGTGACACCATCCAGAAGGCTCTCGTCATCAAAATAGAGTGACTTTCCGGTTGTGTTGAGGAGGTTTTGGACTGAGAAAAGTTCCGACCGGCTTACTGAAGCATCGGCGGTAAAACCAGTCATACCCATGCCAACCTGAGCCGGGAGGTTTGGCATTGCCCGAATAATCTTAGTTGTTGGCAGTGCATTTTGCAGTGTTTCAATCCGGACGCCAGCCATAATACTGAGTACCAGCTGATCAGCTTTCATAAAGGGGCTGATTTTCTGAAAGAGATCCTGCGTATCCTGCGGTTTAACAGCAAAAATGACAAGATTCATATCACTAATAAACGGACCGGGACTGCTTTCGACGCACTCAAAACCCAGACTCAAAAAGTAGGGTCTTTTGTCTTCCGCCTTTTCAAGGATAAACAAATCTCTTCGGGCAACCGAGTGGTTGGAAATAAAGCTTTCGGCATAGGTTCTGCCCATATTTCCGCCACCAACAATCAGGATTTTCATATTTCAGGTTAAGCCAGATGTTGGGCGATCAGTTTTTGAATAGTCTCCAATTCCTCCTTTGAGGGTGTGAGCTTAGTCCGTGAGAAATTCATATCGCTCATGTTCTGCATAGGAACAAGATGAATATGGGCGTGTGGAACTTCCAGTCCTATAACCGTGACCCCAACTTTCAAACACGGCACAGCTTTCTTTAAACCAACTGCCACCTTCCGGGCAAATACCCATAGTTCCTGATATGCAGGATCTGTGATATCAAAAATATAGTCAGTTTCGCTTTTTGGAACCACAAGAACATGGCCCAACGCTACGGGATTAATATCCAGAAACGCCAGATGCTGGTCATCTTCTGACACCTTATAACAAGGGATTTCTCCCTGAATGATCCGTCTGAAAATACTGGCCATCAGAACCCGGAAACTATATCCAGAATCTCAAAATCCATGGTACCTGCAGGCACCTGAATGCTCGCAAGTTCTCCAACCTTCTTGCCCAGCAAGCCTTTTCCGATCGGACTTTTTACGGAGATCTTCCCTGATTTCAGGTCAGCTTCTTCCTCGGATACGATGGAATATGTCAATGTTGCGCCATTCTTTGGATTCTTTATTTTGACCTTTGTCATAATGGAAACCTGGCTGGTATCAATCGAATTGGAATCCAGAATCCGGGCATTGGCCACCACATCTTCAAGCTTGGAGATTTTCAATTCCAGGTGACCCTGAGCATCTTTTGCGGCATCATACTCCGCATTTTCACTCAAATCACCTTTATCACGGGCTTCCGCAATCTGGCGAGCCATATCTGCTCTGCCTCGAACTTTCAAATCGTTTAACTCATCTTTGAGCCGCTTCAAGCCCTCTTCGGTATAATAAGATATTGCCATAATGGTATAAAAGGTCGGAAAAAAAAGAAAAACGGCTCTGGGGGAACCGTTTTTCGGAATGCAAATGTAACAGGTATTTTTTTACAGAGACAGCAGGAGTGAAAATCTGTGTGTTCCACCAAAATAACGCGTCATAGAGTATGAATAGTCAAATCCAAAAAGCTTTGACTTATTCGAACCTTCATGCAGGTCGTCACTACTTTCCTGCGTCATTTCACCTGATCTGGATCTGGTAAAAGGCATTTGGAATGTGGCACCAAAAGAAGGACCCAGATTTACGGTAGTTGCCTCTGCCTTGGTAATGATACCGTCCTGGTAATCGTAACCACCACGAACCATGAACATGTCTTTCCATGATGCCTGCACACCAACCTGGTATTGATCGGAGGTGAAGGAATTGGATCGGAAGTTAAAACAAGGAGTAAGCTTCATAGTCTCATTCTCCATGTAGAAGTCATATCCGATACCAATATTCAACATAGAAGGCTGCTCAAATGCAGCGGTTGGCAGGCTGATGGTCTGTGAATAATTGGTCCCTTGTTTCGTTCCACGGGTCGCAAAAGCATCCCCTCCAAAAGTCATCTTTGGACCAAGATTCATGATTGAAACACCAAACTTGAACTGCTTTTTGGCACCTGTCTGGTATTGAATACCGGCATCGAATGCAACACCGAATGCCGATGCTGAATTGTATGACTGAGAAACTCCTCTCACCAGGATTCCGGCAGAGATTCGTTTTGAAAACGTTTTGGCATAAGAAGCACCAAAGTTGAAAATCTGAGGTGAGAATTTATTGCCTGTTCCATCCGGAAGTTCAACAGTGGTTTCATAAAAATCACCGAGGCTGTATGAGCTCAGCGTAATTCCCATGGCACCTTCTCCCACTTTGGTTCCAAAGCCAAGAGAGTTTATTCGGATGTCGCTTCCAGTCAGATATAGTGCAGAACAGAAATTAATCTCTGTTTTGCGGACAGCTGAGAGGCCGGCGACATTCAGACCCATGGACTCTATTCCACGGACAATACCCGAATTGGATCCTGCCATTCCACTGGTACGTGCCCAGGGATTGATGAGAAGTTCAACAGCACCACCCTGTCCTCTTTTTGTATCGTTTCCAGCCCAGGCCTGGGTAGCGAGAACGCTACCTACCAGGCTAAGACGAATTATGCTTTTTAAATTCACTGTTTCTTTGAATGAAATATGAAACATTAATTAAAGGTATCCAAATCGATTGGTCTCAGAACACCAAACCACTTGATTGTTTTCTCTCCCAGTTTATCCGATTTCACATGAATTATGTAGACACCGGAAGCAATCGGAATACCAAGCTGGTTTTTCAGATCCCAGTCAAGGAAAGTCTGGTAGTTGGTTCCCCGTTCATTTGTAACGGTTACTCCATCTGCAACTGCCGCATACGCTTTGGTTGACGTCTGGTCGAAATTGTACTGGCGGATCAATGTACCGGACAGGTTAAAAATGCTGACCACACACTGTGTCGGAATGTTCACAATTTTCACCCGGTTATCAACCTGAGAGTTTTCGTACAGTGACTGAGCTATATATGGATTTGGCACTACCCGGATAAGATCCAAAGCACTGCTGGCCACTTTTGTTGAATTCCTTTCCGTACTATTTTCAAGTGTAAATGAATAGAGTGGATTACAATCTTCAGCCTGCCCATTGTGAGCAAACGTCCGGAATTGTTTTTCAACCCTGAGGCGTACCCGAACATCTGACATATCCAATGGTTTTTCATTCAGCTTAATGAAATCAATTCCTCTACCCATCAAGCCTGCATACATTACATTTTGAAGTTGCCAGTCCCTGTACTTAGTTAAAAACGTATTGACTGGATTTGTAATCTGCTCAGTATAAAGTTTATCAAAAAACAATTCAGCAGTCCGACTTTCATCATACTTGGTATTCATTACATAAATGAAGTTTCTTGTACCTTCAGTCCCACCTAAACTAGCTCGTGGCTCCCATTTAAGGTCATTGCCTCTCTGATCATCCAGAATAGAACTTTCAGAAAACATGATGTTCAAACGTTGTCCCTTGTCCAGATCAATCGCATAACCAGGGAACCAGCTCATCCCTCTCGATGCTCTTCCATCATATGGCGAAACTGAATTATCCTGAGAATAATCTTTACCAACTGAAAGTCTGCGGCTTTTAGCCATTTGGAATTTTGGCTTTGCAGAAGATGATGCAGGAAAGCTATCGCATTGAAGAACAAGACATCTCGTCCATTTTGATTTATCTGATGTAAAAACGATATCCACGTTTCCAATTTTAGACATTGCAGAAAGCGATTCATTTGATTTTACATCGAAAACGATATCAGGATTAGGAACACTACTTGCCGGAATTTGCGGACCTCCAAAACTTGTTTTACCAATTGGGTTAACAACAACTTTATCCGTCAGAGGAAAAGGCAACCAACCAGCACCGGCAAAATTTGAATAACTACGCTTGGGATCAATTGCATAATATTGTTCTCCTGCAACAAAAACATCCTGTCGCATCCATGAATAATTACTGGTTGACACACCATATATCCAGAATTTCAAAGGGTCTGGATCAACAACAATACTAGACGGCAATGCTCCATTCTGGCTCAAAGGATTCGTGATATCATTTCCCGGATCAGGAGAGTCCTTAGGCCTCAATGAGATACCAAATTGAGGCACGATTTGTTCAGAAACCGAAGAAACCGGCAATTCTGATAAAACACGAACATTTGAAACTTTCTCAGTCAGCTCCCAATAATCATATTTTACAAAATCTAAAGCATATGCAAACAAACCAGTATCACCATCAAGGTGGAATCTCATTCCAATTTTCTTTGAAGCCTTAAGAATAAACTGTTGCCTCTCCAATTCAACCTGATCCAGATAATAAATAAAATCACCCCCTGTGCAATCCAAATCCACATCGAGATCATAGTAACCTGGTGCATCTGTGGCTGGTAATACACGACGGATCGTGGCTACTCCAGGCGAAAAACTCTCTCTGTGTCGTATTGTATTGAACCCTGGTTGTAGACTTTGCCCCGAATCAGCAATAATTCTATCCCCAACTTCAAACGCATGATTACCAACTCTATACCGCAGTCTGGATGAAAACCTAATTTGGAACTGGCCTTTCTTCACTGCTTTCGGATTGTAAATTTTGATTGAAACAGGTCCGTTTCCAGCTTTATAAGTCAGGTCCTGTACCTGATTCTCCTGCAAAATCTTATTTTCTTCTCCATCTGCCAGCTCAAGAATATTGCCTGAATTACCTACACCAAAATTCCTGGTCAATTGGATTTCACCATATCCGTAATTATAGTTCAAAGATGTCCCAAACGATTCAGGAGTTGCATTGTGTGGAATCGCGGTAAAAACCTTATAGTTGTTAACGCCTTGAATATAAGGTGATGTTACTTTGTTATTCCTGATATACCCATAAGCCACCACAGCATAGTAATACTTCTTGAAGTTACTCAAGTTTCCTCCGGAAGGATTAAACATATCCTTTGTAACCTTGAAACTATGAAAAATACCATCATCCGGAGTGTTCCTAACCATAGGTGTAGAAACTTCAGCATCCAGTTCCGGATCATATACAAGATTGTTGATTGAACTGACGCCATCCTTGACATCCATCAAACCAGTAAAATCCGCATTTTCATCCCCATCAACATCTCCATCCAGCAATCTGGCTTTGTCAGGATTACTCAAATCCTGAACTGAAACTTTATCATCAAAAAGCTGATAGATTTTATATCCCTGAAATTTATACTCCAGCTCCTGAGGATTGGCAGGGTCACCAATCTTAGCATCGCGATCCAATTCGCGGTAACTCTCAGTTGTCATCAATGGTGATTTTACAATCGTATCAGGAATTATTGTGAAAATCAGATTTCTGTTACTTTCAACAATTTCAAGATTCGGGCTGTTCGGACCTACTTTACGCTTGAAACAGTCATTAAATCTTTTCTGTGCCAAGTCGTCTGCTGCCAATAATTTACCAAATGAACCGGTTGGCCCTCCTGAAGAAGCTCGTGCCCACACGATACCAATTGTACACTCATTAAAATCTCCTGGCTCCAATGTAAATGGACCATTATTCGCTAGAAATCGTCTGTCTCCAGGGGCATTCCCTGCAATAACTTCATTCCAAAGATCTCCACAGTCAACAGGTGATGAACAACTTGTTGCGCCACAAGCAAATCCGTAAGGATCACTAATTTTTGACCCTAAAGGATGTGGAAACATATAGTTTGCATCTTTATCACCTGTCCTTCCATTTCCTCCATACTTCACATGGTTTCCATCTTTCCATCTGTTACGTAGATAATTGTAAAAGTCTGAAAATTTTGAAGGATCACCTGTGATGGGATCGCCACCAATATTATAGTACACAAATCCAGACATTGTTATTCTTTCTGCAGTATCACGACTCCCGACATCAAAAGGGCCGGAACAATCCAGATCCCAGTCTACAATGTCAAGAGAATCATCTGGAAATGGACCACGAAAAAAATCTACCCCTACTGCTGGTGGATTTTCTCCATAACCTGTTGCTCCTTCATCATTTTCATCTCCATTGTAACAAATCCCCAAACCACGCATAACGTCACAACCAACATAGTCATCTCCTGCATTTCCAAGATCAGGATCAACCCATTGAGCCAAATAGGTATTATCCAAAATCACACTTCCTTTATTATACAACTTCTGGCGAAGGAATGTCATATCATTCGTCGCATCAGTTGAAGCATAAGCAAAAGCTTCATAATGAACTTCCATTCCGATTTCCGGAACTGCTGTGGTGTTTTCCAGGAAATTCTTCTTATTTCCGGCATCGTTACAAACCCACCAAATCACCTGATCTGCACCTTGGTTTATGTTTATCTCAGGCTTTTCACAATTGAAATCAGCCTCAGTTCCAGCCCATAACGGATAATCTCCGTTACAAGGATTATAAACACCATTATTATCCCGGTCGTAGAAATTAGCAAGGTTATTATCGACAGACGCTACTGCAGAAGGATCTGCTGCAAACTCGGCCTTCTGCTTTAAAAAAGGATTCCCTTTTCCTGGCCAGTACTTTATTTCCAAAGGTATTTGTTCACAAGACACGGTGCCCGCTTCATAGTCATCAACAAATTGCTTAACAGTTCTTCTGTTACATTTAAAATGTTGATCCCAGGCCGAACACACCTTTTTACTTGTAGGTAATGCCAAACTTGTATCGGTATACTGGATAGGACCAGGCCAATAGTTCCTGAGGTTGCCCCGATAAGTTTGCACCATAACAAGTACATTTCCAGTCTGTCTCTCTGTTCCTCCCAACCAAATAGCAGCGGCAAAAATGGAGTTTTTGCTGGAAGTCAGGTTATCTGTTCGCTTTGGAACTTCGTATTTAGCAAGACTCAAACCTGGATCCCAGAACATATCACCAGCATTGAGGTAACGGGCCCGGACGTTGTTAATATCAAGTTCAGCCCTTGAAAGGCCAATGGCGCAATCTGCTGCATTGGTTCCTGTGGTACCGGTTGTTCCGGTTGTCCCATTATTAGACTGACCGGGTTTAAGAGGTGGAGCAGCCGAGAAAGCAATGCTGACCAGCGCAACACTCATCAAAGTGCTAACGCTTAAACGTATCAATACATTTTTCATAGTAGTCATGCTGTAGATTTTAGAAGTTATAAGAAGCCCCGATTCTGAACCGGCGTGGCAGGGAAATGTTATCTGGATTCATTATTGCCATATTGTAGAACATGGCGTAAGATTCAGGATCAATGGAAC
>DAIOVD010000082.1:0-17992 GCA_036759185.1 Catalimonadaceae bacterium
CAACTCACGAATCCGGAAAGAGAAGTGCGGTTTTAAATCTTTCCAATTACCGCTGAGGACGGAGAGAGAATAGGAGAACCACTGAGATTTGAAGATGTAAGGAAAACTCTGTGACTCTCTGCGAAAAACCTCAGCGATCTCAGCGGTTATCATCCACGACAAGGGAGAGAAAAACCTAGGGATTCTTGATCCGGTCGGCGTTGGCTTTGAGGAATTTATCCCAGCCACCCGATACTTCCTGAGGCAATCCAGATTGGTTCACATGCGTGATGGCTATGGCCAAAGCATCGGTGGCATCGAGTAAAAAGTTCTCCGGGTTGATGTTGAGCAAACGGGCAACCATCGCTGCCACCTGTTCTTTGCTTGCATTTCCGTTTCCTGTTACCGATTGCTTCACCTTTTTTGGGGCGTATTCCACAATCGGAATCTGTCGGGAAATCGCCGCTGCCATACTCACGCCTTGTGCCCTTCCGAGTTTAAGGGCGATCTGAACGTTCTTCCCGAAAAAGGGCGATTCGATGGCCATCTCGTCAGGTAAATACTGATCGATCAGCTGAATGACTTTTTCAAAAATCTTCGCCAGACGGATTTCATGCGATTTGAATTTATCCAGTTTCACCACCCCCATCTGAATGGCGGTGATCTTTTGTCCCTGCTGTTTCACAATCCCATATCCAAAAACCTGTGTACCCGGATCAAGTCCGAGGATGATTTTCTCAATCGGAAGTTTCTTATTTGCAGGAAGTATCGCCATGAACGGAACCGAAATCGTACTTTTAATTTTTGCTGTAAGCCTGGTTTTATACGGCATCCTTCTCATTTATCTTTCCCGAAAAAATGAGGACGAAGCCAACCGACAGCAAAACTGGAACTTTACCGGCGAACCTCCTAGTGTTTCGGTCCTGATCGCCTGCCGGAATGAAGAAAAAAATCTGCCCTCCCTCCTTTCGCAGCTGGCTCAGCAAAACTACCCGTCTGAAAAAACGGAATTCATCCTGATCAACGATCATTCTGAGGACGGTACCTTTCAGCAATTGGAAAACTGGAAAAGGGCCAATCCCGAATGCAGCATTCAGATTATTTCACTGCCCGAAGACCTGTCCGGCAAAAAAGCGGCCCTTGCGTATGGACAGTCGGTTTGCCAGAGCGAATTTCAGTTGTACACAGACGCCGATTGCCAGCTTCCTTTTCACTGGATATCCGATATGGCGATGGCACAACAGAATTCGGGTGCCGATCTGGTTTGCGGCTCCGTCGTGATGGAACCCGTTTCAATCTTTCAGGCAGCCGAGGCATTGGATTTCTCGGCATTGATAGCTACAGCCGCCGGAAGTCTCACATTCGGAAGGCCAAGTCTTTGCAATGCAGCGAATTACATGGTATCATCTCAGGCATTGACTGAAGCCAATCTTCAACGGAAAGACCAACAAATCGCCAGCGGGGATGATGTTTTTCTTCTTCATGTCCTTCATTCATCCGGAAGGAAAATTGCCTCTTGCCGCATTCCGGATGCGGAAGTAATCACAGCAAATCAGGAAGGATTTTCTGCCTTTGTTCAGCAACGAATTCGCTGGGCAGGCAAATCGAAAAGCGGACTCAGTGGTTCCAATTCAGCATTTGCTGTTCTGGTCTGGTTGTTTCATCTTTTGTTTCTGACTGGTTTGGTCGCTTTGATTATTACGAAACATTGGAACTATCTGTTGGTGATTCTGGCCTGGAAAACAATCTCAGAAACCCTATTTCTGGAACCCTTCATGAAGAAAAAAGGCTACCGGGAAAACAGTGGCAAAGTCTGGCTGATGCAGATTCCATACAGTTTGTATGTTCTTTTATTCGGGGTGATTGTCCTGTTTTCTTCCGGCTATCAATGGAAAGGACGGCATCATTCTCTTCGTTGAGGTTGAATCTTTCCTCACCATTCTGCATTCCGATTTTGCCCTCACAGCGAAAACTCCGATACTTGTCACTCTGAATTATACACCTCCGCCGAATGACAGTTAAAACCATGGCCGAATGGGCCGCTGAAGGAAAATCACCGGAAATACTATTTTGGGTTGGCTGTGCGGGTTCGTTTGACGACCGCTACAAAAACGTGACCCAGGCCATCTGCAAAATCCTTGACAAAGTAGGATTGACGTTCGGCGTTCTGGGAATGGAAGAATCCTGCAGCGGAGATCCTGCGAGAAGAGCCGGAAACGAGTTTCTTTTCCAGATGCAGGCGTTGATGAACATTCAGGTGATGGAGGGTTATGGTGTAAAGAAAATTGTGACGGGCTGTCCACATTGCTTCAATACATTGAAAAATGAATACCCGGTTCTGGGAGGAAATTTCGAGGTTATCCACCATTCCGAATTGCTTCAGCAACTGATTAACGAAGGCCGGATCAAAACCAAAGAAGGCCATGCATTCAAAGGAAAGCGGATTACCTTCCATGACTCCTGCTATCTGGGTCGGGCGAATGATGTGTATGAAGCACCAAGAGCCGTTCTCGAGATTCTTGATTCTGCCCTTGTCGAAATGAAACGCAGCAAGAAAAACGGTTTGTGTTGTGGTGCCGGTGGAGCTCAAATGTTCAAAGAAGCGGAGACCGGAAAGAAAGAAATCAACATCGAACGGATCGAAGAAGCCTTGGAAACCAGTCCGAACGTGGTAGCAGCCGCCTGTCCGTTTTGTATGACCATGCTGGCCGATGGCATCAAAAACAAGGAAAAGGAAGATTCGGTGAAGGTCTATGATCTGGCTGAACTCATTGCCGCTTCCATGTAAATCATTCCTCCTTCCAACAAACTGAAAGAGACTGCAATGCAATACCTGTCAGCTCTTTCTGCCAAATCATTCCTTTATTGGATTGCTGTTTTGATTTTGGGATTGTCATCCTGTGAGGAAAAGAAGCCCCGACCGAATACGGAATCTGAAAAAATCAAGGAAACTCTGCGGATGTTTTCAGGAATGGTGCATCTTTTGTACAAAAACGACAGCACCCAGCTTCGGCGTTTCTACACAATCGATCAGTTGGGAACTGCGAATGAAAACGAGGATTCCGTCCTTGCGGCATGTTTGCTTCAGGATCCGGATTTTCTTTACACCCTCATCGATCTGAGTGCAGTGGCTTTATCGGATCCATCCAGGAAACTGAACGACGGGGAACTAGTTTCTCTTGGCGACACAGCCTATCCTTTTTGCCGATCAATGGTTTATTTCTTTAAAGCACAGATGGCCCTGACACGAAATCGGGAAATCGAATCGTTGCGCTGGATTGATTCGGCGTTGGCACAGGACTCAACCATTGCGTCATATCACCGGTTCAAAGGAATTCGCGAGCAGGAATTTCATCGGGATTCGAATGCCCTTGCCAGTTTTCAGAAAGATGCATTTTACCGGAAAAAGAAATTCCAGACCTGGCAGATTCTCATTTCGTTTTACATGCAATCGGGCGATACTGTCCGTATGATGGAACATTTTGATCTGGCGATTGGCGATCTGGAGAAAGAGAAAAATCGGATTTCATCCATTTTCAAAACAGAAGAGAGTCCATCTTCTTTGTGTGAGATCAATGAGATTCTGGTAAGTCTGATTGAATTGAGGGCTGAAATGAGAAAAATTTCAGGAGATGAATCGGGTTGGAAGGAAGACATTTCCCGGGCCGGAACAATCCAACGCACCCTGGATTCGGTTTCATATCCCTGACTTTGCCGGAAACAAATCTTATGCCCGATCAAACAAATTTTTAGTTTTGTCGGATCATCACTTCATCATGAATTCTCGCAATCTATTCCTTGTCATTTTTTCTTTATTCGCTTTTTTCTCCATCCTTTCATGTTCAAAGAAAGAAACCGCTGAAGAAGTAATACTAGTGGAAGCCAGTTCGGTAACTGACATCACCGGAATATCGGCTACCGGTGGAGGCACCATTTCATCAACCAGCGGAACTCCAATTTTAAAAAGAGGAATATGTTGGGCCACGACCGAAAACCCGGATACCAACCGGACCACAAAAACTCAGGATGGATCCGGAACCGGAACCTTTAGCAGTTTACTCAAGTCCCTTGTGGCTGAAACTACGTATTATGTGAGGGCCTACGCTGTTACGTCAAAAGGAATATACTACAGCATTCAAAAAACATTTACGACGGGTCCTCTTGCTGCTTTCGAATTAACAGGCACTGATTCAGTTTCCAACATCACATCAACTTCCGCCACGATCGTCGCCACAATTCTCAATGATGGTGGAAAACCCGTTTCGCTACGGGGATTTTGCTGGGATATCAACCCAAAACCAACCATTTCCGGTGCGACCAAATCGGAAAACGGAACAGGTACAGGATTCTTTTCAGCAGTTGTAACAGACCTGACTCCAAACACAACTTACCACATCCGCGGATATGCCACCACCGCCAACGGTACATCTTACGGTCCGGAAAAAACGTTTACCACAAAACAAAATATTTTCTCGTCCGGTAATGGTGTAACCGATGTAACCGGAATCATATATCCCACCATTATCATCAACGGAAAAGAATGGATGCAGGAAAACCTAAGGACTTCTATGTACAGTACTGCAAAACCAATTCAGACCGGAATGTCACAGGAAGCCTGGGCTGCAACAACTTCAGGTGCGTTCATTATTTACGAAAACAACGAAGACAATGGCCTTAATTTCGGAAATCTATACAATTGGTATTCAGTGGCTGATCCAAAAGGACTGTGTCCTGCCGGTTGGAGAGTTCCTTCGGATGCAGATTGGGAAAACCTGGAAAGCACACTTGGTGGAGCCAATGTAGCGGGTGGAAAATTGAAAGCAATTTCAGAACTTTGGACCAGTCCTAATTCCGGTGCGACCAATGAAAGCGGGTTTTCAGCCTTACCTGGTGGTAAATGTAGTTCTGCAGCGGTTTTTGACAGCCTTGGATTCTATGGTTCATTCTGGTCTTCTACTCCGTATGAAACCAAAACAGCCTGGACGAGGGGTATCGGCAACAGTGGTTCCCGAATTTTCAGATCGGCTCAGCAAAAAGCATCCGGGCATGCGGTGCGGTGCATAAAAAACTAAGTCTGGTTCTTTCATTTGTGACAATCAGTTGATTTCCGGACAAACGCCTGATTTGTTTTTTTTCTGCTGGTTCGGCCTCAAATTTTTAGTTTTGCACAACGATGGAAAGCAATCTGGAACCGACCTTACTTCAAAAACAAATTCGCAAAAGCAACCAAAGTCAGAAGGCTCTGGCTGAGGAAATTATAAAGCTAGGCGGCAAGGTAATACCTCAGGTTCCGGAAGTGGAAGAGGCGGTTCTTGGCGCTTTAATGCTGGATCGGGAATCTTTGAATACGGTCAGTGAGATGCTTCGGGTCGAATGCTTTTACCGGGAAGAAAATCAGAAAGTATTCTCTGCCATCATGGATCTTTTTTCGGAGGGACAACCCATAGATGTGCTCACTGTTGCCAACAAGCTCAAAGAAAAAAACGACTACCAATGGGTCGGTGGCGCCCGGTTTCTGGCGAAACTCGCATCCAAAATTTCCTCCGCTGCCCACGTGGAAATCCACGCCCGGATTGTGTTGGAGCACTACATCAAGAGGGAACTGATCACAGCATCTACCATTGCGGTAAGGGATGCGTATGAAGACCATACCGATGTTTTCGAATTGCTGGACCGTACCGAAACAGCAATTTTTCAGATCGCAGAGAAAAACATTGGGAAGAATGTGGTGGATATGAAATCGCTTGTTCGCATTTCAATTGACAACATTCTGGCCAAGAAAGATATGGCTGATGGCATTACCGGTGTTCCCACAGGCCTTATTGAACTGGACAGGGCAACAGGTGGATGGCAGAATTCGGATCTGGTGATCATAGCAGCTCGTCCCGGCATGGGTAAAACTGCCTTCGTACTCACCGCAGCCCGGAATGCAGCCATTGGTTTCAAAAAAGGGGTCGCGATTTTTTCATTGGAGATGCCTGCTGAACAGTTGGTCAATCGTATGATTTCAGGTGAAACAGGGCTTCCGGGTGAAAAGCTCCGGAAAGGAAATCTGGAAGAATGGGAATGGGCTCAGCTGCACAACCGGATCACTGAACTTTCGAATGCCCCAATGTATATCGATGATACTCCCGCCATTACTCCGGTTCAACTCAGGGCAAAGTGCCGGAGATTGAAACAACAGCATGATATCGGACTGATCATCATCGATTATCTTCAGCTGATGAGTGTGGAAGGCATGAAAGGCGGAACCCGTACAGAAGAAGTAAGTTTGATATCCCGCTCACTCAAAGCACTGGCCAAAGAACTGAATGTTCCTGTTATCGCCCTTAGCCAGCTGAGTCGTTCGGTTGAAACCCGGGGAGGCGTTAAACGACCAATGCTTTCGGATCTGAGGGAATCAGGAGCCATCGAACAGGATGCTGATATTGTTTCATTTCTTTACCGTCCGGAATATTATGGTTTGAAGGAAGATGAAGAGGGTCGGAATACCGAAGGTCTTGTGGAATACATACTGGCCAAACACCGGAACGGAGATGTTGGAACCATCCTTCTGCGTTTCCTTGCAAAGAATACAAAGTTTGTCGATTACGATCAGACGTTTGTCAATACGTCATCAGGCTATGTGGATGCCTCCATCACGGATCAGATTGGATCAGAGCGCATCAAAATGGGCAGTAAATTGAATTCAACACTTCCAGCAGATGGTTTTATGGACATTCCGACTCCTGGCAACCTGCCTTCGGGAGACGACGTTCCATTTTAATGAAGGACTTCTACCTCACAATCTGTACCCAACCGGTAAACTTCATTTTCTCATCCTTTCGGTGTAGTCTCCAGGCCCTTACTTCGGCAATGTAGAAATACACTCCTGGCACTACAACCACGGAATTGCCTTCAGACAATCCATCCCAGTTAATCTCAGGAGGCACATCGTCTTCAAAAATTTTCTTTCCCCATCGGTTGAAAACGGAAAAATGGATATTCTGAATGAAAGCCCTTGAGTAGCAGGAAGGAGTAAAACGATCATTCATAGAATCATCGTTTGGAGTTATAAGATTTGGAAGACGGAATTCAACGCAGTTGTCAATGCAGGTTTTTGAAATCACATTACTCTCATTTCCTGAACGATCCAACGCAGTCACGGTGTAGCAACCGGCAAGACTGGCGAGAGAAGAGTGAACAAAAAATGTATCTGTTGTCACTGCCAGGACCTGCAAAAGATCTTCTTCATACGGGGAATAGTAGATTTTGTAGCGGCTCACATCAGCTCCACAGGTATCACGGGCAATGGATTTCCAGGAGATTGTCCGGCTGAATTCCGTGACTTTGGATTGAGCTTCACAATCATCACATCTAAAATTGAGTGGATCCTGAATCACCACATCGGGAGGAGGACATGGTTTGATTGTGTCGGTTGGAGATGCACAAATTTGTTGTGAACGATTGATTAATGGCGTCCGGATAGCGGGATTGGAATAAGAACCCACTGTTTCCACGAAATAACAATATTCCACAGTATCTGAAAGGGGCCTGTTTTCGTACGAACCAACATCTACGTACTTATAGACAGGACCAATTCCGGAAACAGAATCGATCAGTACAAATCCGCCGGCATCCTGACGGTAGATGCGATGGAATCGGCTATCGTTGCTCCAGGGCGTGTTGGCTTTCCATTGCAATGTAATTCGTTTGATACCTGGATTCAGATCAAGGCGAACCGATTGAGCTGTAGGAGTGCTATCAATAAGTCCTGAAAGTGACCCAAAGCGAAAATTGAGTTGATAGTGGTATTGCTTGTTTCGGGTGTCCAGATTCTGATCCACAAAAACAGTGTCTGTTACATCCGTTGTTGTCCTGACCATGACGGGCGTTTCACTTCCGGTAAATCGAAACAACTGAACCGTGTATGGAGGTGGAAAAGCGGCCGAATCAATCAGAAAAGGTTTCGTCCAACGAATTAGAACAGACCCGGTTGTGGTATTGGTTTCAATAACGTCCACATTTGTGATCACCGGAATATCCAGTTTCAAAGGACGACATACTTCATTCGAAACCAGACTTTCTCCACCTGCCGGATCTGGGAAAACAGCCACAATCCGGTAACAATAATTGGGACCTTTCTTAAGTCCGATTCCTCCATTGTTATCGAGGTAAGAAGTATCAGAGGCAGGAACTTCACCGATTTTAACAAATCCAATATTGTTTGGCATACCGGGGTGGCAGGTATCCAACTGCAGATCAGTGCTGTCAATCTTCCGGTAAATCCACATTTTGGTCGCATTGGCGCAATCGTATGGCTTCCATTTTATCTGAAGTTGACCTTGCCCAACCGGAAGAATGGAGGTCATTACCGGAGGTGGCCCGACAACCTTTATGGTCCATACCTGCAAATCGACTAAAGGCGATGACCCGTTGGCGGGTACATCTTCAGCCTGAAAATGAACATAATAAGGTTGCTTACGAACATGGGTACAATTGGTATTCCATTCAAAGTCACCTGATGCAGGCTGAGGAAAATTATTGACCATATTGAAACTGGCCTGCTTCGATTTTGGTTGAATCGAATCCAGTTCTCCAAACATCGTGATGTTGATCCGGTCGTTGACGTTGGGATCTGTGGCATAAATCCGGTTACGCAAAGGAGAATTCGCCACCACACAGGTATCCCTTGGAATTTTTAGCTTCGGGGGTTTGTTATTCAGATCCTTTACAATGATCTGGATGTCCAGAAGAACAAAACCGATACTGTCCCTTTTGGCTCTGTTTGGTCTTAGTTTCCTCCATTCAATAATTTTAATGGCCGTATTAAACTCACCCACTGTTCGGGGCACATTCCAAACCAATTCACCTGTTTTCTCATTTAACTTCATCCATGCCGGAATGGTATTGGATGAATCGAATCCACCACCACGAACAGCCGGGTCTTTATAATTTGTAACCTGGGCAGGATACCCTTGTCCTATTAAAAATTGTTTTGACGGAACGAGTAAATACGAAAGACTGTCGCCGTCCGGATCAAAGGCACCCGGATTGTACCTGTAAATGCTTCCGACCGAAGCAAAATCAACAGCCGCTTTCGTTATAACGGGACTTTGATCCAGATCCAGAAAGGGATCGATCACCACTTTTGTTTCGACATAAAAGGTAGTTTGAACCGACATATCCATATTGAGGATGTTTTCATTTCGGTTCAACTGATAATGAAAAGCGGTGTACACACCCGGAGACTTATATGTATAGGTGTATTTATACTGTAAAATCTCGGTTTGCTTTCCAGGGATTTCTACCCGACTAAAATAAGGGGAATTAAGTACGTCCGGAATGGAAACATCCGGATAGAGATTATTTGTTTCATCCAAAATCTGGGTACCGGTATTCCTGAAAATGGTTAAGAGAAACTCATATTTATAACCTTGAATCCGTTTGGCAGTGATGTATCCTCCCCGAATGTGAGTGGCATGCACTTCCAGCAGACCAAAAAAAAGAAGGATCGATAGGATCAGTTTGTTCCTCATTTCAAAATTCAAGCCGGGCTTAAGAGATTGAGTAATATTTTCATGAAAAGAATTCCGGCTCAAATTACAACAAAATCTGTGTACAGATGGTTTCCATTGGTATTGATCCGATTTGCGACCGCTAAATAAGAATGAGTTTAAATAAAGACACGGAATTATTTGGCTTTAGGCTTCTTTCAAATTCAAAGCTAATATTGCGGCCGGATTGATTTTACATTTTCCTATTGAAAAAAAATACGCAATGAGTTGGATAACAGACACTTTAACAAGTTCTATAGGGCGGAAAGTCAGCATGTCGCTTACCGGACTTTTTCTGGTTTCATTTTTATTGGTGCATTTATCAGGAAATTTCCTCCTGTATCGGCACGACAATGGAGACGCATTTAACCTTTATTCTCATTTCATGTCGACCAATGGCGCCATCCGGGTGCTGGAAATTGGTCTGCTGGCTGGCTTTCTGATTCACATCTTCACAGCCTTTATTCTCACCCAACGAAACAAAGCAGCCAGGCCAGTTCCATATGCTGTTTCTGCCAGCAACGCCAAAGTGACCTGGTTTTCCCGTAACATGGGACTGTCTGGTTCCATTGTTCTGGTTTTCCTCATCATTCACCTTTTGAATTTTTATTTCCCATTCCACTATGGGTACGACACCTATGTTGACATCGAAGGAACATCGTACAAAGACATGTACACACTGGTAGCCACTGTTTTCAAAAATGAATGGTGGTATTCCATTCTTTACCTGGTGGCCATGTTGCTCCTGAGTTTCCATTTACAGCATGGTTTTGCTTCTGCATTCCAGACCCTTGGGTTGGAACACAAAAAATACACACCCATTATCAAAGGGCTCGGAACGCTGATCTCAGTTCTCGTTCCTCTTGGTTTCGCCACCATGCCGGTTTATTTCCTTTTCTTCAATTAAAAATTATACTCTGGATACCATGATCTTAGATTCAAAGATTCCGGCCGGCCCCCTTGCAGAAAAGTGGGAAAAGCATAAATTCAATCTTAAACTGGTAAATCCTGCCAACAAGCGAAAATACGACATCCTTATTGTCGGATCGGGTCTTGCAGGCGCTTCAGCTGCGGCATCGCTGGCTGAACTGGGGTACAATGTAAAAGTGTTTACGTACCACGATTCTCCACGCAGAGCCCACTCTATTGCGGCCCAGGGTGGTATAAATGCAGCCAAAAACTACCAGAACGATGGCGACTCAATTCATCGTTTGTTCTACGATACCATCAAAGGTGGAGATTACCGTGCCCGTGAAGGCAATGTTTACCGTCTGGCACAGGTGTCAGTCGACATCATTGACCAATGTGTCGCTCAAGGTGTTCCGTTTGCACGTGAATATGGCGGGCTACTTTCCAACCGGTCTTTTGGAGGTGCTCAGGTATCCCGTACTTTTTATGCCCGTGGGCAGACAGGCCAGCAATTGCTCCTGGGAGCGTATTCTGCCATGAACCGTCAGATTTCTACAGGAAAAGTAAAACTTTACACCCGCTGCGAAATGCTGGATCTGGTTGTGTCTGACGGAAAAGCGAAAGGCATCATCACCCGTAATCTGGTAACAGGAGCCATCGAAAGCCATGCCGGACATGCTGTCCTTTTGTGCACCGGTGGATACGGAAACGTATTTTATCTGAGTACCAATGCCATGATGTGCAATGTAACTGCCACCTGGAGAGCCCACAAACGTGGAGCGTTATTTGGTAATCCAAGCTTTACACAAATTCACCCTACCTGTATTCCGGTTTCAGGTGACTATCAATCCAAACTAACCCTCATGTCGGAATCTCTCCGAAATGATGGCAGGGTTTGGGTTCCGAAAAAAGTTGGTGACAACCGACTTCCGACTGAAATTCCGGAAGAAGAAAGAGATTACTTCCTGGAAAGAAAATACCCTTCATTCGGCAACCTGGTTCCCCGGGATGTGGCGAGCCGGAATGCCAAATATGCATGTGATGAAGGTCGCGGCGTAGGAGCCACCAAACTGGCGGTATACCTTGATTTTGCAGACGCCATTAAACGCGATACCGAAGCGGTTGTGGCAGCCAAATACGGCAACCTCTTCGATATGTATCAGCAGATTACCGGAGAGAATCCATACAAAACGCCAATGCGAATTTATCCGGCGGTTCACTATACGATGGGTGGACTTTGGGTCGATTACAATCTGATGACCACAGTTCCAGGGTGTTATGCGCTGGGAGAAGCAAACTTCTCCGATCACGGGGCCAACCGTCTGGGAGCATCTGCGCTTATGCAGGGTCTTGCAGATGGGTACTTTGTGATTCCATTTACATTAGGAGATTACCTGGCTACTACCGGTGCCGGTAAACTATCGACAGATACTCCTGAATTCAAAGAAGCACTATCCGGTGTACAACAACGGATTTCGAAATTGCTGACCATGAAAGGAGAGAAAACAGTGGACGAATTACACCGGAAACTTGGACTTACCATGTGGGACTACTGTGGAATGAGCCGGACAGCAGAGGGACTCAACAAAGCCAAAGGCATCATTTCTGAGATCAAAAAAGAATTTGAAACGAATGTGAAAGTTCTGGGTGCCAATGAAGAAATGAATCAGTCACTGGAGAAAGCACTCCGTCTGGCAGATTTCATCGAACTGGGCGCTTTGATGGTTCAGGATGCACTTGACCGGAACGAAAGCTGCGGCGGACACTTCCGGGAAGAATACCAGACACCGGATGGTGAAGCGTTACGTGACGATGAAAACTTCGCGTACGTAGCTGCCTGGGAATATTCCGGTGACAATCAGGCTCCGGTGATGCACAAAGAAGTGCTTCAATTTGAAAATGTGAAACTAACGCAACGTTCTTATAAATAGTCTTCCGATATGAACACAATGAATTTAACTCTAAAAATCTGGAGGCAGCCCAATGCAAAAGCAAAAGGCGAAATGAAGACCTACAAGATTTCCGGAATCAACGACCACATGTCGTTTCTTGAAATGCTGGATGTTCTCAATGAAGACCTGCAGAAGAAAGGTGAAGATCCTGTGGTTTTTGACCACGATTGCCGCGAAGGTATTTGCGGTGCCTGCTCTCTGGTGATCAACGGAAGGCCGCATGGCCCACAACAGACAACAACCTGTCAGTTGCACATGCGTAGCTTTAAGGACGGCGACACCATTTACATTGAGCCATGGAGAGCAAAAGCTTTTCCGGTGATCAAAGATCTGATGGTGGATCGTTCGGCTTTCGACCGCATCCAGCATTCGGGTGGGTATGTTTCAGTAAATACTGGCTCTGCTCAGGATGCCAATAACCTTCCGATCGGTAAGGAAATTGCAGACGAGGCTTTTAATTCAGCGACCTGCATCGGTTGCGGTGCCTGTGTGGCCGCTTGTAAAAATGCTTCCGCGATGTTGTTTGTTTCTGCTAAAATCTCCCAGCTGGCCATGTTGCCGCAAGGACAAGCGGAACGGAAACGTCGTGCTGAATCGATGGTGGCTCAGATGGATGCCGAAGGATTTGGAGCCTGTACCAACACAGGTGCGTGCTCTGCGGAGTGTCCGAAAGAAATCAGCATGTCAAACATTGCCATGATGAATCGGGAATACCTGGGCGCAAAACTGACGAGCGAAGCTGTTTAAGATCCAAAAGAGAATTTTCAGAATCCGGTGCTGAAACGTACCGGATTTTTTTTGTCCCTATGCTGATTCCAGAAACTGAATACTTCCCTTCTGAAATAGAATTCGGGCAGGCTGTGAATCATTCTGATTTTTGATCCGGTGTATCAACTGACGGGCAGCCATCTGGCCCATTTCAAATCCATCATGGTGAAAAAATGAAACAGGCGGGTCCAGAATATAGGGCAACTGCCCATCGCTGATACCAATAATTTTACATTGGTCGGGAACCGCAAGCTTTTCCGATTTCACCGCAGGTAACAAACCGGCCGCTACTTCATCGCTCATAAAAAAGAAGGCATCTGGTTTGTACTTCCTGATCCACTCCCGTGATCGGTTGCGGGCTTCTTCTTTGGTTTTTGCAAAAAGTGGAGGAATCATATTGCCGGCATCTCCCGATTCTTCGATTGCCTTTCGGAATCCTTCAAGACGATTCTGGGTGATCACCATGTCCGGGTTCCCAAACAAACCGGCAATCCGTTTGCAACCAAGGGATATCAGATACCGGACACAATCGAGGCTTGCCTGCACATCGTCAATCAATACCTCATCAAAATCAGCACCAGGCGCACTCTTATCAAACAACACAATCGGAATCCCCATCTCGCGAAATTCCTCCAGGTGGGCTGCACTGGTTGATTCAGACGAAAGCGACAATAGGACACCGTCGACCAGATAATCGCTGCAAATCCGAAGGTTTGACTTCTCCCCTTCTAAACTATCATTGGACTGCAGAACAAGCAGACGGAATCCCTCCTCTTTTAACACAGCCTCAATTCCCCGGATAACAGACGGAAAGAAAAACATGGTGATTTCCGGAATAATGAGGCCGATGAGCTGACTCCGGTTTTTGCGGAGATTAGCAGCCATCTGATTTGGATGGTACTTCAGCTCTTCCGCTACCCTTTTCACTTCCGCTTTAATAGCTGGTGAAATATCGGGATGATCGTGAAGGGCTCGTGAAACCGTTGACGGATTGACTCCAACAATCAGCGAAATGTCTTTTATGGTGGCCCTTTTCATCGGCGGCAAATGTGCAGAAACTTGTGGAATAAGCAGGAGCGATTGTCAAACCAATTCAATTTTATCCCGATAAAATCTCCGGATTGAGATCCTCATTATCTCTCCTGAATTTTTTTTTCATTTTTTTTCAACCCGCAAACGTTTCCGCAATCGATTGCGGAAACGTTTGCATAAAATTCTGGTTTTTAACCTATTGCACATAAAAAATAAACCATTCTCCTTTGTCCCAATACCAATTAACCGTTCTCCTCTTCATGACAAAATTTCTTCGCTTCAGGGCGCTGAGTGTAATCGCTATGTGCCTCCCGGCTGTGTTCGCACTGGGACAATCAAAAATTTCCGGTACAGTGAAAGACCGCAACGGCGAGCCGCTGGGTTATGCTACTGTGTTCATTCCAAAGTCGTCTTTCGGTGCCCGTGTAACTGAACAGGGAGCCTACCAGATTGATCGCGTTCCTTCTGGCTCCTACAAACTGGTGGCCAGTTTTATGGGGTATATAAAAGTCGAAAAAGACATCACTGTTTCCGGAGAGAATCAGATCGTTGATTTTACCATGTACGAAGACACCACCAAAAATGAGGTGATTGTAACGGGTACTGTCAACCCGAAAACTGCTCTGGAATCCAGTATTTCCATCAGTACAATTAAAGCTGACCAGATTACACAATCGGCACCTAGAAGTACAGCAGAGATTCTTCGTTCGGTTCCAGGTGTTCGGTCTGAAGCATCAGCCGGTGAAGGAAATACCAACATTACTGTTCGGGGTGTTCCGATTGCAACCGGAGGTTCCAAATTCCTTTTGATGTATGAAGACGGTCTGCCTGTTCTTCAGTTTGGTGACATTGCGTTTGCAACTCCTGACATCTTCCTTCGTGCAGATGCAACGGTTGGTCGGGTTGAAGCTCTTCGCGGAGGTTCTGCATCCACGCTGGCTTCGAATTCACCTGCTGGTATCATCAACTTTATCAGCAAAAACGGAAGTACACAAGGTGGAAGCGTTGCTCAGACAATGGGTGTGGACTACCGCAACTACCGCACTGATTTTGAATATGGTGCGCCATTGGCAAACAACTGGACATTCCATGTGGGTGGATTTTACCGCCAGGGAGACGGTCCGCGTAAAACCAATATGACCTCCAGCAACGGTGGTCAGTTGAAGGCGAACCTGACTAAGTTTTTTGATAAAGGATATGCCCGGATTTACCTGAAATTCCTGAACGACAGAACACCTGCTTACATGCCGATGCCAATTCAGGTAAGTGGAACAAATTCAAATCCAACCTGGTCTTCATTACCCGGATTCGATGCACTTCATGGAGCTTTGCAAAGTCCGTATCTGATGTCCAATATTGGAACAGGTGCAGATGGACAATTGCGCAGAAGCAACGTAGCCAACGGAATGAATCCGGTTTCGGCATCCGTTGGAAGTGAATTCTCCTTCGACCTTGGAGAAGGCTGGAATCTGATGAACAAAACCCGTTTCTCAATGAACTCCGGTGTTTTCACTGCTCCTTTCCCTGCTGAAGTGGGAACCATCAATGCGTTGGGAACTGCCATTGGCGGTGCAGGCTTCAAACTCAATTATGCCGGAACCACCGAATCGGTACCTGTGAATGCAAACGGAAATGGTCTCCTGATGAGAATGCACCTGTTCGACGTGGATCTGAACAACTTCAACAATTTCACCAACGATTTCAACATCAACAAAACCATCGACATGGTAAAGATCAATGCCGGTGTTTACAAAGCGCATCAGAATGTGTCTATGTCCTGGTTATGGAATTCATACCTGACGGATGTGAGTGACAAAGGAAGTCGTCCGGTAGACATTAAAAACGCAGGCGATTCTTCTTTGTCTGACAATGGTGTCCTTGCATATGGTGTTCCGGCCTGGGGAAATTGCTGTCACCGGAATTACGACACCCATTACGACATTACAGCTCCTTATGCAGGAGTGGAAATCACACCAACCGAAAAATTAACGCTTGATGTTTCGGCCCGTTGGGATTATGGACAAGTGACAGGTTCATTTTCTGGTGGAGACGGACAAACCAAAGCCATGGACGTGAACGGAGATGGTGATATCTCTTTAGTTGAGCAAAACGTTGCAACTGTGGACAACAGCAAAGTGAATCCGGTGAATTACGATTACAATTATCTGTCTTACTCACTTGGAGCCAACTACAAACTGAATGAGACAATGGCTGTATTTGCCCGTCACAGTCTTGGTGGTCGTGCCAATGCAGACCGTCTGTTATTCGGACCATACATTCTGCCAAACGGAAAAGCAGCATCCGGACTTACTTCCGATATGGTTCGCCAGACTGAGGCAGGATACAAAATCCGCAAAAACGATTATACGTTGAATGCAACTGCATTCCTTGCCAATCTGGAAGAACAGAACTTTGAAGCCACATCCCAAAAAACTGTGAACAGATCATATCAGGCCTTTGGTCTTGAACTTGACGGAACTGTAAACATCAAATCATTCTCAGTTCGAGGTGGATTAACCTATACCAATGCGGAAATCAAGAAAGATGAGATCACCAAATCGGCCGTTGGGAAAACACCACGTCGTCAGGCTCCGATCATTTTCCAATTGGTTCCATCTTATACCTGGAAAAATCATTCCATTGGTGTAAGTGTCATTGGAACAGGTAAATCCTACGCACAGGACGACAACAAACTGGTGATGCCTGCATATGCATATGTGAATGCCTTCATCAATTTTGCCATCAACAAAAACATGACCTGGTCATTCAACGGAAACAACCTTTTCAACCAGATCGGAATTACCGAAGCGGAAGAAGGTTCGATTACTGAAGGACAGAACAACATTATCCGTGGCCGTTCCATTGCAGGAAGGTCTATCACATCGACGTTGAGGATTACTTTTTAATTTTGGTTTACAAGAAAGAGGGGGTACGCTACTGGAGTGCCTCCTTTTTTCATATCTATGCAAACCCTGCTCATCAAATAAACCAATATGAACGAATCGATAGAAACGATCCGGTTGGAGGCATGGAAAGTGCTGGAAAACTGCATCACACCTGATGGTCTTCTCGCTTCACCACTGTCTAAAGACAATTACCGGCGAATCTGGTCACGTGATTCAATGATGGCCGGCATCACGGGGATTATCTGCCGCAATGAACGAATCTGCAATGCGCATCAGAATTCCATTCTAACCTTGCTTCGGCACCAGGCATCGGACGGACAGATTCCCAGTAATGTGGCTCCAGGTTCCAATCCGGTTGTGAGTTTTGGGTCACTGGCAGGTCGTGTGGATGCGACCACATGGTGGATTGTGGGAACCTGTTTTGCGATTCTCAACGAAGAAAATAAGATTGAGTACCGAACCCTTTTCAGGGAAGGAATTGAAAAAGCATTGTCTGTTCTGGATTCATGGGAAATGAACCACCGCGGGCTGATCTATACGCCTCCCGGAGGAAACTGGGCAGATGAATACCTCATTCAGGGATACACTTTGTATGATAATTGCCTGCGAATATGGGCATTGCGACTGGCCGGCCAGATTTATGAGAACCCAGAATGGATGGAAAAAGCCGCCCGGATATCGACCCTCTTAAAACAAAATTTCTATGCCGGGTCACAAGATCCGACTCAGCTTTATCATCCGATTGCGTACAAAGCTGCCAGTCAGAATCCTACGCCCTGGTTCTGGATGTGTCTGAATCCGCAAGGCTATGATACCCGTTGGGATATGGCAGGAAATGCTCTTGCACTTCTCCTCAATCTCCATCCGGAGCCTGAAAAGCTGGAAGAATTTGTGTTGCAACTGTCGAACG
>DAIOVD010000083.1:0-17801 GCA_036759185.1 Catalimonadaceae bacterium
GTACATGAAACTGTTTTGTCCACCCCAAAAATAGCGGTCGGTTTCACCGAATTAGCAATCGCAATCACACCATAATCTTCAGCCTGACCAAGTTGAATTGTTCCACAGGAATTAAGTTGTCCGGCATTCTGAAAATTAGAGGCAACTCTCATTCTAAGTGTACCATTAAGCGATGCATTTCCTGGAATTGTCACCATCGTCGTATGAACTGTGTCGGACTGAGAATCCATCACAATTTCAGACGTTTCAAGAATTCCGTTTTTGTTCCAGTCAATCCACACCCGGACCTTCTCTACCTGCTGACCAGAATTTCTGACAGTTAGCGGAATGCTTTGTCCAACAAGAACTGTGGTTTGTTTTGTGCAGGTAAAGTTTTGATACCCTTCAGTCGCCGCATCATCTGTGCGATTGAAAATGCTGCCAAAGCTAACTTCTGCTATGCCAGTGCCAAACTGAGGCCCACCTACCTGAGTGGTGATGTTACAACTATTGATCGGCGCACCAAAATAGGTCACAGCATTTAGTTTAGATATTGAATCCTGCCCGAATGGACCCACTGCCAAAAGAGAAACATTGAAAACGCCTGTCTGCCCGTACGTATGCGATACTGATCCCCCAAGAGTGACAGTATCTGTACCATCACCAAAATACCAATGGTAGAATAAAATGACGTTGGAAGAAGTACTGTTAAAACTGAATGTCGGTTGACAGAAATCCTGAGAAACCACATCGAATGATGCGACGGGTGGAAGAGTATTCTCTTTCATATACACCGTGTAGTCTTCACATTGACCTTTGTCCAGATTGGAACATGGATTTACAACACCGCCAGTGAACTCACTTACGACACGCAGTCTCAGTGCTTTGTTCTTTTTAACGCTTGTGTCATTTGATATCGTGATATTCCCGATTGGGTTTTTTGAATTCAGAGATTCGTAAACCATCTCTGATGCATCAAATGATCCATTGTTATTATAGTCGATCCAAACTCTGGTATCCTGATTCTGATTTGGATTGGTTCCGATCTGGATTGGATAGCTTCGGCCCTGAAGCAGTGTCGTTCTTTGGGTGCAGGTAAAGTTCTGATAAGAACCCAAAGTGGATGAGTTATCGATTGTACCAAGCACAAACCGACTGATACCATACCCACAACATTGATTGATGGTAATAGGAGAACAACCAGCCGCTACCGGCACAGTGTCGTTATACCGAATGAAATTTTGCTTGATGATGGAGTCAATTCCGTTGGCACTGGCCACTTTCAGTTTTATTGTAAATAAACCAGGACTTAGATACTGGTGCACCGGGTTTTGAGAACTGGAAACTTCTCCATCTCCAAATGACCAGCTCCAGGAAGTCGGATTGTTCACTGACTGATCGGTGAATGATACCTGACCACTGCAAGTAAGTGTATCGGAAACAGTAAACTGGGCAATCGGTGGATTCACATTTTGTTGCAGAATAATTGCATAGTCTTCAACCTGTGAAAATTCCGGAGTGGAACAAGGGCCAGGCAAATTAGCTGAGTTGATCAGATCAGACGTGATCCTTAACTTTAATTGCTGACCTGTGATTCCGGATGGTATCGTGATCGACCCGGAATGTGTTTTCGCACTGGTTGAGAGGAAAAACTGCTCCTCAGGGAGATTAAAAGTCTGGTCATTATTGATATCAACAAATACCTTCAGATTCTCTGAGATATTATTTCCGGTCTTTACATAAATATTGAATGGAGCACCAAGCGAGATATTAATGGCGCCCAAAGAGCAATAGTCCTTGTATCCATCGGTTGCCCCTCCTGAATTATTAACGAAAGTGGAGCCAATTCTAACCTGGTATATCCCCCCCCCAAATATTCCGGCAGAGGAATTCGTTGCGTTCCCGGGAGTACAAGTATTGGCAAGCGGGCATTGCGCCTGTGATTGAAAAACGCCCGTAACCCCGAAACATAGGGCAAGAAGCAGTAAATAGGTGTATCTCACTTGAGTGTAAAGTTGAACCGATATTTTTAGGCAATTAACAAAAAAGAAACATCAGGCCGGCCAAATCTTCTGAACCTAAGGATCGAAAATTTGCCAACCAGACATTTTCCTAGGTAGACAATCAGTTTTGATGAAAGGTTTAAATGAAGGACAAAAAAATATCAAATAATATTTCAGCTCTAAAAATTCAGACTGAAATACCCGGGCGTAAACATGCTGCAGCAGTTTTTGAAATATGAAAATCAACACTCTTCCAAACCATTTCTTTTCCTTGGCTAACCCTGATTTAAGGTCATCCAAGCCAGAAAATCTAAGAAATTCAATCATTCCTGGCTTGTCCTGAAAACGTAATTTCATGGGGAGCTGTCGTTTATCAAACTATACAGTTTTTTTTACCCCTGGTTCATTTTGGATTCGTTTATTTTGGCACAGCCATGACCAAAGAAGAAGAAATTTTACGGAAGTATCTGCCGGAAAAAAGCGTTTCGTATTGTCTGGATTTCTGGAAAACATATAAAATTCAGCTATTAATTTCTAAGCCCAGAAAATCAGTTTATGGCAACTATCAGTACAAAAACGGCATCCACCACATTTCAGTAAATGGCAATCTGAATCCTCAGGCATTTCTAATGACCTACCTCCATGAGGTAGCCCACCTTTTGGTACGGGTGAGGTATCCAAAACGCACAAAACCACATGGATCAGAATGGAAGAAAGAATTTCAGAAGGTGATGAAACCAATTCTGAATGAAGAAATTTTCGAGTCTTCTATTCTTCTTGCTCTTACAGAACATATGCAAAAACCCGGAGCATCATCCTGTTCTGATCCATTTCTGCATACAGTTTTGATGGCATCTGAAGTAGAAGAGGAACCTACAGGAATTCAGGTAGGCAAACTTGAACAGGGGCAGATGTTTCTTTTCAGGAGTCATCAATATGAAGTTCTTTTCAGAATGAGGACCAGGATCTCCTGCCGAAAAATATCCACTGGACAGATGTACCGGTTTCAACCCACCGCTAAAGTTGAGGTAGTTCAAAATTCAGTGCCTTCTGTAAAATTAAACACTCGAAAACTAGAGCAAATTAAGGCCGGAGAACATTTTATTTTCCAGTCGAAAAAATTTCAGATTCTTGAAAAGAAAAGAACCCGGACTTTATGCCTGGATATGAAATCAGGAAATCATTACCTGATTCACTCGGAAGTGATGGTTGAAGTTCCGGATTTACAATAAGCCTTTTCGTTCGAAAAGCTTTTCTGCAAATTTCAGATCGTTCTCTGTCTGAAAAATATGAAATGGGATGTGGATATATTGAACAAGCGAAAGCTTCAGAATGAACGCATCCTTCGTTTTGAAAACCTTCTTAATATTCTCCCACGGCATCATCATCCCTTCTTTTTGCGTCTTCAGAATTTTGATCTGTTTCTGTTCAAACTCATAACTGAGCTTATCAAAAAGAACTTTACCCTGTGGTACCTGGCTAAGTCCATAGAACTGCGCCCCCCAAAACACAAAATATAAAATTGTGAGCACAACTGCCGTGATTCCAAGACCCCAGACCCAACCTCCACCTATTAGAAAACCGGCAACAATCAGTACAACCGGAATAATGAAAACCCACCACCAATCACGAATGACGTTTTCAAGGCCGATTTTAACGTAGGTATTGACAGGAACCTGGTATTTTTTTGTTTTACTGCTTAGCATAATTTTTACTTAACCAACTTAAAATCAGGGACTCTAATGTTTAATGTATCCAAAGAAGAGCTACTGACTTTAACAGGAAATGACCTCTGATTCCGTGCACATACGATTCCCAGACCATTGCTCACATTTGTATATATGGGCATACTTTGGGTGATTACATTGTAGTTACCGTTTACTGTACGGTAATTGTCATATTCCTTATTCCCCCCATAAACATCCATCCTGCCTGTTAAAAACTTACGACTGACAACATTCTCATTGCTGTGATTCGCCAATTCTCTCTGGATATAGGGCCAAAACTGTCCCCGGCCAAGAAAGCCATTTGCTTCCGAACCCTGAATCGGAGCAATCCCCGGAGAATTCATAAACCAGTCCTCCAATGTAGTATCCATTACTCCCCCAATATTCCGGATAACCCTGATTTTCCAATAGATGGTAATCTGAGCAACTTCGACATTGACAGGCTGAGAAACTCTGATTTTAGAATCGGCTTTGGACCTGAAATTTATTGTGACAGGATCTGTTGGTACATCGCTGATGGGCTCCAGTACTCTGAAATTACGTGCAGGCAAATTGGTTATGGCCTCTGAAACATTCATGGTAACATTGTTCGTAACCTTCACTGTATATGTAACAGAACTAAAATTTGTTGTATCCAGCAAAAGGTTAGGAGTTTTATACACTACCTGATCCGGAGAATAAAAAACGCCATCTGGCTTACCAGTGTAAATGGTATCCTTACAAACCCAACGATCGGTCTCAATTCCGGACTTTTTCTCAATCAATTCAACAAGTAAAACCTTGGGATCGTACAGGCTGGAATCCGGGCTGTTTTTCGCAATATCCAATGCACTGCGTCCGTCACTCAGAAAACCCTTTGAAATCCGGATCGTCTGATAAGGAAGTGTTGGGTCAAGAATGGCATATAAAACCTTTGTCTCTCTGTAAGGCGCATTCACTTCCAGTTTGGTCGAGCAGGAAAAGCAAGCCAATAACAAACTGATAAATAAGGAAATAATCGATGTCTTTCTCAAAGTGTGTGCTTTTTCGGACGGGACGCAAAAGTATTTGATTAACATTGCTTTCGCAATGAATCGCTCGGGTATATTTTTCAAAAGCAAAACCATAGGTCCTCGTTTGCGATATGTGGTTTCAGAGCTTTTTGAACGGCGAATGGGGCTGACAGTAACCTTCTGTCCCGGCGATATGACATTACCGGAAGATGGTTTTTCCATTGGATATGGTTTTTCTGGCGGAAACATGTTCTTTCCAACTTCCGGAATCCTGGAAGAATCGGGAGAACTCAATTTTTCACTCATCCCGTCTCTGAACCTGAACGATTCTTCACTTATTCATTCGAATGGCAATGCAACAAAGGGTGATTTTCCGGGAATGGCGTTCTGGTTATTAAGCCGATACGAAGAACATCAAAATCCTTCCTTTGCAGATCAGCACGGCAGGTTCCCATCAGATGAAAATTCGTTGGTGAAACATTGTCTGCATGCGATTCCAATCATAGAAAGATGGGCGTCAGACCTTTCCTTGATCATGCAGGCTGCAGGACTTCAGGTACAGTTATTAACCCCCAGGAGATCATTCAGTTTTGATCTGGATAACCCGACAGCATTTCTCTATAAAAGTCCGGTTCGTCAGATGCTTGCTGCCGGCCGTGATTTGCTGAATGGAAATCCAGGACAAATCATCACAAGGTTTAGGGTTCTGGCTGGCTTTCGAAAGGATCCATACGACAACATGGTCCAAATTGGAGACATAGTTACAAAAAACAATCTGGCACCCGATCTGTTCGTCTGGATAGGAGACTATGGCCCACATGATAAGGGACTGTCACATACTTCAGAATTTTTCAGGAAATCAGTGGCCAAATTGAGGCAGCATTTCTCAATCGGACTACATCCTTCTTATGCTTCTTTTGGAAATATTGAACGGTTAAAAAAAGAAAAGTCCAGGCTTGAAGAACTGACAGGTTCAGAAATCAAAAAAAACAGGTTCCACTTTCTGCGTTTTCGGTTACAGGAAGGTTATCGAATCCTCCTCGCACTTGGATTTCAGGAAGACCATAGTATGGGTTTTTCAGACAGAATGGGGTACCGGGCAGGAACAGGTCAACCATTTTACTGGTATGATCTGCAAGCTGAGGAAAGTACAGCACTCCTCATTTTTCCATTCAGCATGATGGACAGTACAGCCCATTTTCATTTGAAGATTTCGGCAGAAGAATTTATCAGTGTACAGAAACAGCAATTTGGCACCGCAGAATTCAATGGTTCGTTTCATGCTGTTTTCCATAACGAACATCCTTCATGGAGTGGATGGGAACAAATGATTTCCCGTTTTATTAAAGAGTCCTGAAAACTCTTTAGAAGGAATAGAAGCAACCAAGACCAACAAGTCTTGGTGATATTGAAACACCTTTTGTGGCAGCAAAGATTCCGGAAGGAAAAGAAGATAAATAGGCTTCAAACAGGATACTCTTCCTGACCTCATGCTGATAACCCAATCGGTAGCCCAACGAAACTGAATTGGAAACAGGAACGAATGGTGATGATCCAGGGACATCAGACGAGTGTTTTTCTAAAATCCTGGTCCAGACGGTAACAGAAGCAAATGGCCCTGACTTTCGGCCGGGAAAAAGCATAGGTTTGAGACCGGCTTCTGCATTTGCGTAAACAGCCATTTGATTTCTCGTTTCAGATTTTTCAGTCCACTGCGGCGTCATATCAAAATTCAGGCTGTCCCTTACAGTCATACTGAATTTTTCCGGCGACTTACTTTTTGTTTTGTACTGAATTTTCTGATTAATTACACCAACCTGCAATCCCGTAAAAGCCTGAAGCCAGGAGTTAAGCTGAATGTGCATTCCACCCGACAATTGAGCAAAATAGGTCTGGATAGAGTTGGCGTTTGTAATCTGAACCTGTTGCTCTGACATAGATTGTCTCAACTCAATGGTGTTCTGTCCGATTCCGGTTTGCAGCCCTGTGTAAAACCTCACTTTATGAACAGATTCTGGCTTTTCCAAGGTCAGGAACGGAACTTCCGAAAGCTCTCTGATTGTAAGAACAGGCAAAATCTCCGGAACCTGCACAAGAGGAAATCTGGCATTTTTCAAATCAAGGTAGGGAACATCCGTAGCCTGAGTGTAGTCTTGTTTCCCACTCACTTCTTTGGCAAGGTCATTCTTTGCCTGGCTTACTTTGGTTTCTGAACCTTCTATTTGCAAAACCACGGCACCAGAAACGGCATCCAGGTCCGAACCATTTTTTGAATGACCAGACTTTTCTCTACTGGAAAAACCTGCCACAGCCAGTTCATTAAGAAATCTTAACTTTTGGCTTTTACCTTTCTTATGTCTGCCGGAAGTTTTAGCCATGATAAGATTTGAACCTTCAATATCGGAATTCTGTTGACTACCGGATTGTTGATTTTCAACAGTCGAATGTTTCTGGTCCTCAGAAGCAATTAATGTTGTTGAGCCCCCTGGATGTGTTCCAGAAACAGCTTGTCTCCTTGTAACTCCAGTACCCTTTTCCTGAAGGGAATTCGCTTCGGTCGCCTCAGGTGACGCCGGATTCTCTTGTTGCTTGTGTTTGGAAGCTCTCACAGAAGATTGGTCCTCAGAAGCATCTTCGGTTTTCGGGGTCATGTTTTCCGGCTTCTGAAGAATACGATTCCTTTCCACGGTTGTTCCCGTTTCAGCTGGTGATGGAGACGGTTCAGACATCACTATTGTCTCATCGGAAGCTGGCAAAGAGTTGAATTTCTCAACTGCCAAATAGGATAATGTAGCCACCAGGAGTACAGCCGGAAACAACCACCAGAACAATGGTCTCCGTTTTTTATCCTTTCTTAGTTGCTTCTCTATTTCGCCCCACCCGTTTGGAATTGGTTCGCCCGACCAATCGTCAAATTTATCAGAGAGAAATCCTTGTTCATTCATTTCTTTCATAGCAAAGAATAGCTTAATTGGTCTTTTAATAGTCGCCTTGCTCGTGAGTATTGGGATTTAGAAGTTCCTTCGCTAATTCCCAGCATTTCAGCAATCTCAGCATGTCCATATCCTTCAATGGCAAACAGATTGAATACAATCCGGGAACCTTCAGGAAGGGTTGATAGTAGTTTCATTATTTCAGCGGTTCGTAATTGGGAAACAGCATCTGCAAATCCATCGGAAGCGTTTAAGTATGTATGATCTTCCCCTTCAGTAAAATCAATTGGATTTCGTTTGCGGCTGTGGTACTGATTGATGGATTCCCGGATAAAAATACGCTTGATCCAACCTTGAAAAGTTCCGCCATTGAATGTATGCAGTGATTTGAATACCTTTATAAATCCTACTTGCATAACATCTTCTGCTTCCATCCTGTCTCCAGCGTAACGCATGCAAATGCCAAGCATAGCCTTAGCGAAGTGTTCGTACAACGCCCGCTGCTGCCTTGGGTCATTTTTCAGACAGCCTTCCAGAATATGTTGCAAATCTTCGGCCTTCATTTCAACTTTTAAAAAGAACGGGCGGGCCAAATCAGCCCACCCTTTCAACCTTGTTTAACCCTCGATCAATGTTCAACCTAATTCAATATTCAATTCATATTAATTTATAACTCGGTTCTACTGGAGTGTTATCTGGCATTGGCCAGTATCTGCTACCAGTCGTATGTTTCTGTATATATAATAAACGATTAAAGGCCCTGTATTGGAGGAGCCTGGTTTTTTTGTGATTTTAAAGTTCTTCCCAATCTTTTGTTTGTCGAGATTCGTAGAAGTGTAAACGTCAAAGAAATCCGGATCCAGATCATTGTAACAACTGATAATCCGTTGATAATGAGTATTGGGAGAAATGATCACATAATCCTGTTGCGAATTGATTGGATTCCCATTGGACACAGTGAAAATATCATCACAATAGGTTGTGGAAGTTTCCATCCGTATTTTCAGTATCCGGGTCTTCTCTGGAGTGGCTGATGAAGCTGTTCTATAATTAGAATACGTGATAATCAGATTCTTATCCTTCGTAAACACTCTGTTCGTTTCCAGTACAATGGAATCATCTTTAATTATGACCTTACTCAAATCAGAGGAGTAATTCTGAATTTTCTGGAGATTTCCGGAACAATAAATATCTCCTGGAAATAATGTGGTTGCATAACGGTTTTTTCCGGCTTTCAGTGTGATGTAAAAAGTATCGGATGGAGACTGTGCATATTGTGTAGTGCAGGGTGGTGGTGGGTTGTTTGTCACCAATATTCCAATTCCTCCTGATTTACAGGTTCCGGTTCTGCAGATTTGATATCTAAGTGTTTCAGTTCCTTCAAATCCTGGATTTGCCTTGTAAAGAAAAAAGCTGGTTCCGGATTTTGGCGAAATGGTACCATGCAGGGGCTGATCAAACCGGACAGAAACTTCATTCACGATTTTGTTTTCAGCCAGTACATCCAAAGTAGTTTGTCCCCCATCTGCAGTTAGCGTAAGATTTAACAGGTCCGATTGAAGGAAGCGGTCCGGTTCAGGAGTTTCCTTCACCTTGTTACAGGATCCGAAAACTCCCAGAATCAGTAGTAGTGTAAGTTGTATGGACTTAAGTTTTATCATAATTTCAGTCTCAATAAGACTTTCAATCTGTATTTGGGTAGACAGACGAAACAGTCAGATGGTTGTAAAAAAAGTTGAAGTTTTTTTAAATTTTCCTGAGATAATTTATACCTCCCTGATATTCAGTTTATTTCAACTGGTATGATCGGCAACAATTATCCATCTTCCCTTCAATTTCCGAAAAAGAAACGTAAAATATCCTCCCTTAAATTTCTTTTCTACCTTCAATAGCCACTTGCCGGTCACCAGGGCGTCTGTCTCACCGATGAGTTCCACATGAATCACATCGTAATCCAGTTTTCCCATATAAGTAGAATCCGGGAAGTTCTTTTTGTAGGTAGCAGCTGTTTTATCGAATCCATAGGTCACTCCCCTATTCGTAACCATTCTGAGTGTATCTGACTTCCAATACCCTTCTAGAAAGCCGGTCAGGTTACCTTTGTTCCAGTCATCCTGCTGTTTTTCAAGTACAGCCAGAATCAGTTTCTTTTTTTCATGCAGTGGGTTGGGAAGCGGCTTCGCCTGTTCCTTGGGTTTGGAAGGAGGCAATTGCACAGGTTTCTGGCTCTGCGCCTGTACATTGAAACACAGAATCAGGTAAACTGCTCCAAGGCAAACCGGAAAGCACCACTTCATCAGATGTCAAAGTAAAGGCATATACTTCAATTTTTACCCATTAATCCCTTTCTGACATTACATGACCTGAATGAACCACGGGTCCATTGTCAGAACGGTAACTGGGCCTCAAAACAAATCAGGTCAGATTCCAGACTGTCGGATTGTTACTTTTTCGAAATTGTAAGAGGATGCTCTTTTCTGTCAGCTTCTTCCTGGATCAGATCCAGAAAATACCTGGAATTGGCAAATTTTGGATCTGTCTTTTCCCAGGCAGCAAACGACAGAAATTCAACCGGCAGACCACTCCGGATTTTCAATTTAGCAAAATAGCTGTTTGAAAGTGTGTCCAATCCAGGAACCGTTGTCAGGCGGGGAGCCTCCCCATACCCATTAAATATAGAATTGGAATACAATAAACCAATTCCCAGCACATCTGCATTTTCACTTTGTCTGGCATGACCAGCCAATGAAGAAAATCCGTTATTATTTGTCTGGAATATGGCTGGTGATGAATTTTTCAGGTTCGATATCCCGACGGCAATTTCTTTGTCACCGGTGAATCCGGTCACTACAACTTCTGTCTTAAACCAGAATTTACCAGCCCAAATAGAAATGCGCTCTTTCACATTCAGATTCTGACCACCTACAGGCCAGCCTTCATATATCAATTCCAGAACCGAACGTACAGGACCAACCGAAACTTCTCTGTAAAAAGCAGCAGTTGTATTTCGAAGGGGAACAGGCAAGCCATTATGCATCAATGCAATACCACCCAATCCCATTGTCGGACCCGACTGAAGTACATCCATTCCCCACGGACCAATGGAATAAATATTGGCTCCTCTTTGACCTAAGGTATCCAGCAATATCTGGTTGGTAACCTTTCCAAGCACCTCATTCGTATTTCGGGAATCAAAAAAATTCCGGAAACCTACTTTTTCATTTTCCCAGCATGGACCTTCCATCTGATACCTGGCAGGTTGCTGCCTGGCTGTCCAGCTTTCAGGACGGAATTCTTTGGCAACGGATGCATATTTTCCATCACCGTTTCCACATACTCCTAATCTGGCCAGAGTCCGTCTGGGGTAATAAGGTGCTTTGTCGGATGAAACCCATTTCACCTTTACCTCTTCTTTGGAATTTCGTTCAATATCAATCTGAAATGAAAGCTCATCCCAGATACCATCCCCATTCAGATCATCCAACTGAGACGGCACTTCTTTTCCGCCAACCGAAACAACGGGAAGCTTTTGATCAGATGGTAAATCCATAAAACCAGCCAGGGCGTCTCTTCCGATCACCATTGGATCTTCCTTTCTGGAAACTCCGGACTGGTTGGTGACAATGAATTTTCCGGATTGACTAAATGAAACAGTGAGATTGAAGAAGAGTACGAAAAAAAGAAGAATCTGATAACGGTATGTCATAATCAATAAACAAAAACGGCCGACTCTATCGCCAGGCCAGGGCCAATGCCAAGCAAAAGTCCATTTCCTGAACTTTCTGCATTAGTCTCCAGAAACTGCCGGAGTGCAAATAAAACAGAAGCAGATGAAACATTGCCCACCATTCGCAAAACCTCCCGGGAAGGTTTCATTCCAATATCGGGAATCTGAAGAGCAGTTTGCAGCAAATCGAGAATCCTCTTTCCGCCAGGGTGCAAAATCCAGGTATTCAGCGAATCCGCCTGAAAGCTGGCATCCCAGAGCATTTCCAGAGCAGATAAAATGTGGCTGGAAACCGATAACGGCAATTTACGGGAAAGCCGCATATCAAATCCATGTTCCCCAATCTGCCAGGCCATCTGGTCAGCTGAAGAATGGACGTATTTCTGCACTTGTTTCTTTACTTCAACTGACTGACCAGGCGGACGGCAACCAAAAATCAATGTTGCAGCGCCCCCATCTCCAAATAAAGAATTAGCCAGAATCTGATCTTCTGTGGAATTGGTTTTGAAATGAAGAGTGCATAACTCCACACAGAGAACCAGCACAACTGCATTCTGATCACTTTGAACCACCGCACTTGCAAAACGAAGGGCATGAAAAAAACCATGGCAGCCCATAAAGTTAAATGCCGTCACCTGTATGAAAGGTTGAAATGGGAACCGTCTGAGAATCTCTGTTTCAAGTCCGGGCGCTGTCATCCCGGTACAACTAACCCAGATCAGATGGGTGATCTGACTCATATGTATTGCCTTATCGGAAAGTGTTTCTGTCTGAAGTCTTTCCATCAACTGAAGTCCTGTTTTCAACGCTTCTGATGCGTATACTTCCATCCTTTGCCGGGTAGAAGAACGATCTACATCACGATTCAGACTTCGGTCATGGAAACTATTGAGAACAGAGTGACGAAAATCTATTCCCGATTCTTTGTAAACAGCTTTCACCTTTCGTTCTTCAACCTCAGAAAGAGAGGAATCTTCCAGCATAAAGGCCAGTATTTCGCTTTGGGAATATCGTTCAGACGGCGTTGCCGTAACGGGTTTGGTAATAAATACTGGCATATAACTGAATGGCGAAACAGAATTCTACTTTCTAACCAGAAAGTAGAAGAGTTGTTTCATATCGGCAACCGATTGTGTGGTTGTGAAGGTAAGTGAAGTTGTCAGAACGGCTTCACCAAAGATTTCTGGACCGCTACTTTACCCCATTCTTCCATTTCTTCTTCATGCCAGAGCTGTGGAAAAAAAACGACTTTTTGAAATCTGGGCGGAAGATACCGTTGCCAGTTTGTACCTCCGGTTGCCTTGATTTGCTCTGGTGGCCTGTTCAGGTATTTCATTGCAGAATGGTAATGTGCAAGGGGCCAGAAAATATTGGCATTTTCATCAAACTGACGGAGCGCTTTTTTCAATGGCTGGTTTACTTCCAGATTCCAATCCAGTTTCTGTGTCTTTTCAAACAGATTCGTAAACTCGTATTCCTGCGCAAAGAGAAAAATCTGACGGTCATATTTTTCTTCGAACCTTTGTAGGGTAAGTGTTTTTTTTCCCGAAGACAATTCTGTAGCACCTTTCCTCCAGTAAATACGATCCAGAAGGTCTGAAAGAGAAAGTCCGGTCGTGTGTCGTCTTGTTTCAGCATCAACCAGATTCTGAGCCGAAGTGGAAGCAAGCTCAATCAACCGGTACTGAACCGACTGGAAACCAGATGCCGGCAGCAATGCCATCCGGAATTTCATAAATTGTCTGGGTTCCATTCCTTCCATCATCACAGTAAACGACTGCGTCAGAACTTCAAAATACCGGTTGATCCTTCCGATTCTGGATTCGAAAAAAACCAGGTCCAAAGATTCTGCCTTCGCCAACTGTCTCAATTCCAGAAGAATCAGCTTAAAATAAAGCTCTGTAATCTGGTGATACATGATAAAAATTTCCTCATCCGGGAATGTGGTTCTTTTCATCTGCAGACTCAAAAGTGTATCCAGATGAATATAATCCCAATAGTTAAGGTAGTCTGTTTCATATAGGCCTTCCAGATAGGCGCCGATATCCTGGCCGGTAATCTGGTATTTCGATTCAAGCAATCGAAGTTGTTCCAGAAGTGAAGATTCATTCATTGGTGTTCCGGTACGATTAAACTGGGATGACGGGTTAGAAAAACCTTGGAATCCGTTTAAAAGAAAAAACAAATGAAGGATATTTCCGGTAATGCAAAGTGAATTCCCGCAAGATGAAATCTGTCTCCGTTTTCAGATCCGAATTCAGAATCGGGTTTAAAGTGAAGGTTCAAATTTTTACCTTGCGCCAAATTTAGAAACAAGATGCGCCAAATTGAAGAAGAAATCGTAAAAAGAACCCAGGCAGACGCCTTCGAAGGAACTGATTTCTACGATCTTAATGATTTATTGACCGAAGAACACCGGATGATTCGTGATGCTGTCCGGGAGTTTGTAAAAAAGGAAATCAGCCCCATCATAGAGGACTGCTGCCAGAAAAATATTTTTCCATCCTACCTTCTGCCAAAGTTTGGAGAACTGGGAGCATTTGGGCCGACCATTCCGCAGGAATACGGCGGAGGTGGAATGGATTACATTTCGTATGGGCTGATTATGCAGGAAATTGAGCGTGGAGATTCCGGCATGCGTTCAACCGTTTCTGTGCAAAGCTCTTTGGTGATGTACCCGATTTATGCATTTGGCAACGAAGCTCAACGACATAAATACCTTCCAGGCCTTGCTTCCGGAAAGTTACTCGGCTGCTTTGGACTGACAGAACCTGATTTCGGTTCAAATCCTTCCGGCATGGTGACAAATTTTAAAGATATGGGCGACCATTACCTTTTAAATGGTGCCAAAATGTGGATCTCAAATTCTCCTCAGGCAGACCTTGCTGTTGTTTGGGCGAAAAATGAAGCAGGCCGAATTCATGGACTGATAGTGGAACGAGGTATGGAAGGGTTTTCTACACCTGAGACACATAATAAATGGTCACTTCGGGCCAGCTGTACAGGGGAACTGGTGTTTGACAATGTAAAGGTTCCGAAAGAAAACCTACTGACAGGTAAAACCGGTTTGGGTGCTCCAATGCAATGTCTGGATTCAGCCCGTTTCGGAATTGCCTGGGGGGCAATTGGTGCAGCGATGGATTGCTATGAATCTGCCAGAAGGTATTCTCTGGAGCGGATCCAGTTCGACAAACCGATCGGTTCTTTCCAGTTGATACAGAAAAAATTGTCTGAAATGCTGACCGAAATAACCAAGGCGCAGTTTCTCACATATCGGTTGGGCCAATTGAAAAATGAAGGCAAGGCTACCACAGCTATGATTTCAATGGCTAAACGAAACAATGTGGATATGGCGTTGCAGATTGCAAGGGAAGCCCGACAGATCCATGGTGGAATGGGTATTACTGGAGAATATCCGATTATGCGCCACATGATGAATCTGGAGTCGGTGATCACGTATGAAGGAACCCACGACATCCATCTTCTGATCCTGGGGGCAGAGATAACCGGTATTCCTGCATTCAAGTAACCAAACTGAATTCATTTTGTAAGCCGCCTGATAAGCGGCTTTTTTTATGCCCTGAATGCCACAACCAAGGATGAAACCTTTACCTGACTGAGATTCGGGAAGGCGTCAGGTTTTGGATTGAATACAGCTGGCAAAACTGTAGAACACCTTAGTGTAATTATGATGAAGGTCCCGTTCTTACCTCTGATTGCAGATCTCAAACCAGGCTTACTCTAGGCCGCATTTCAAATTTCAGATTGAGAAAAATCATCCAACTGAACGGAATAAAATGATCTCCATCCCGTCTGAAACATGAAGGCAGGAAGGAATAGACCTGTATGAATTTGAATTCGGTGCAAAACTTACGGTAGACTTATGAGGATTTTCTAATGCCTGATTTTCCTCACGAAAGGACCTCAGCAACCAACTCATGTATTGAATTTTTGGGAGTTAAATTTTCATATTTCCAAGAGACACCTTAAATGAGGATCTTGTATTAATATGATTTACAACCAATTAAGGCAAACTCAATTCTTTCCAATTGCTTTTTTGATTATAAGCCAAAATCCTGAAAACAACCGGATTTCTCACTTGAAAATCCAATCGAAACCCTGCAATGTTCCAACAAATCTGGTTTGTTTTCATCGAAAACCTGTTTTGTAAGTTCATTGGGCTGACCGCAACAATAATGAATCAGGCAAGTCCAATATTTGGACGTTCATAAAAGCGAAACGCATACCCTGTGCAACGAGGTGTATCCGTGTCAGCTCTTATGCCACGACCCTAACTTGAGATTTTAACGATTTTCAGATGCTTACTTTGAAAAAAAGACCGACCGGCTGGCATTTCCTTATGTGTATTGCGTTTGCCGGATTCTTTGTCTGGACAACCCTATCTGCCGATGCACAATGTGTACGGATTAAGGACCGCCGCAGAAACAATGCATGGACATTTACTCCAAAAAAGGACTTCAGGTGTTTATCTGCCGGGCAGTCGCCAGTGACGACGTTTAATATGACGTTTGAGTCGCCTGTAAGCAATGTGACCATCAACTGGGGGGATACAGTCCAGTTTTATCCGGGTCCGATCACAACTGCATCAAGGGTCTACAAAGCAGCTGGTGTTTACAACTATACGGTAACAGAATCGGGGTGCCCTGATCAGATTAAAGGGATCTATGTAAATGACTATAATACTTCCTGCCCTGGTGTGGGTTGGATTGCTCCTCCCAATGATTCTGCCCGTTGCCTTCCTGATTCCATTGTCATGACAAATTTCTCACCCGGTATGAACGGTTTCACAGAGTGGATCATCAATTGGGGAGATCAGAAAAAAGACACGGCCGACTATCCAAGTTATGGTAAGAAGTTTGCTCATAAATACAAAGCAGGTACCCGTATTTGTAACGCCACAATTTCGATCAGTTACCGGAACAGCTGCAACATTGTGCCATGCGGACAGGCGCTTAGTTCAACATTTGGACCATACAAATTCATGGAAAGAGATTCAGCTCTTGTTGATCAGAATACGATTCTCATTTGCGGCCCTACTGATGTGGTGGTGAAGGATGTTTCCAAATTAAATTGCAAAGACACTGCCAGCAGAGAAGTGAGCTGGACAGCGTTGGATGGATTTAATCAACCACTCCCCAATCCGGGAAATGGGATCTGGCGTCCAAGGGGTCCGGTTAAAAATCAAAAAATTACCATTCCGGCAGCAATGTTCACTGTTGTTCCGGCAGACAGCATTTTTAAAATCAGAATGCGGATCCGCAACAAGTGCGGAGAAGATACGGCGGAAACAATTGTTCAGATGATAGCTTCTGCAAAACCTAACTTTACCATAGCCAATTCAAACCCTTGTGTTGGAACAGAAGTGACGTTCAACAACCTCACATCGAATCCTTTCGGGAATGTGGATTATATCTGGGATTATGGTGATGGCACTTTGGATACAACCAATGAAATGAATCCTATTCATATCTACTACACAAGTGGGGATATGAATGTCACTTTAAAAGCATTAACAAAAGGTTTTGGGGACCAGGTTTGTGAAAGAATTCTAACAGTTCCCATTCACGTAAAACCGGCAGTACTTCCTGGAATCCAGATCCAACCGGTCAAAAGTGGTTGTGATTCTCTGGTTGCCGTTGTGAAAAACAAATCTTCCCACCCGGAAAATGCCACATGGGGAGGATGGTCATTTGGTGGCTCGCCTGAAGTAACAGCTGGATCATCGTACTATCCAGGACCTGTAACTTCTGATCCAGGTCAAATCCAGCTGTTAAATTCAAACCCGGTTGACTCAAGTGCAATTGTAAAATTCAGAAATTATGGTCTGTATCTCATTTCATTAAAAGGACAAAGCCCTGGATGTGCAGAAAACATTGGGTATGATTCAGTAAAAGTATATCCATCACCTACTTTACGATGGGGTGTGAGTGCATTGAAGATATGCCAGGGAGAACCACTGATCATCCGGGATAGTTCCAGAGTTATCCAAACAGATGCCCGCGGATTGGGTGCTGAATTCAATCACTTAAACTGGAGTTTAAAAGCTGGCAGTGACACAACTCTAACCTCATCAAGCCCTGTCATTACCAATTTTGACTCGCCTTTCCTTACAGACCGGATTTCAGTGGTTCGATTTAAAAACAGTGGAACGTTTTGGGTGAAACTTTCAGTAAGTACTCCAAATGGATGTGCTCAATCTGACAGTGTGCTGATAACCGTAAAACCAAGTGCCATTCCGGAATTCACATTTGTGAAAGAGAATTGCGACAACTCCAATGGCATACTGAAAAATCTGACAGTAGCCAATGCCAACCTTTACATCTACAATATCTATAAAGGCAATGGAATTTTACAGGGCCAGGAGTTTGCTTCTTTCACGAAAACAGATAAAACAGATCAGCTGATCTTCCTTCCTTTCG
>DAIOVD010000084.1:0-8933 GCA_036759185.1 Catalimonadaceae bacterium
TTATCGTAGCATTTCTTGTAGTATTCGTATAGGTATTCCCAATCGAATAACACCGATGCTCTTTCTGTCAGATTTCGTTGGTTGATCCTGTCCCGACGGGTCTGCTTCACAAAATTCAGCATTTGCTCTGAGAGTTGCTCCGCAGCGTCGTAGTAACTGTTGTACCGTCTGTTGGTCACATAGATACCATTCTTTTCATGGTCCGGCATCGACTTCAACACATAGTCACCAAATCCGGATAAATCACTGGTAACAGTTGGGACACCAGATGCAATAGATTCGAGAGGCGTATAACCCCATGGCTCATAATAACTTGGAAACACTCCAAGGTGACAGCCCCGCACAAACTGGGTATAGTCCATTCCAAACAGCGGGTTGGTACTGGCAATAAAATCAGGGTGATACACCACTTTCACCTTGTGGTTCCGATGGTTGAGCAAACCATGACTGCGGATGGAATTCAACATTTCATCAGCACTGTCATTCACCAGATTGTGTGTTACCACAAGCGGCAGGTTATCCGATTTCCAGGATTGGATGATCCTTCTAAGTCGTAATCTCCAGTAATCTTCCACAAACTCATTCAGATTGGGCAGTTTGTTTTCTGTGCTCGATGCCGCAGAGTAAAAGAGTTTCTCTCCCACCTGCTGCTCGATGGCTTTGGTCGTCTGACGGATTTCTTCCATCATGGCCCGGCTTTGCAACGCATTCGGATTCATGGAATGGAAGGGCTGCTTTGTCACCATGAACATCACGACGGTCATGTCCAGTCCTTCGAGCTGCATTTTCCAGTTAAGGCGGGCAAGAGCGTCAAGGGTGATGTCAAATCCTTTATTCCGGAACTCAAAGCGGCCGGAGGTAAAAAAGTACAGGGTTTTATCCAGGTCAAATGAATAGCTCTGGAAAAAATGGCCCATCACAAACTCATTGATTTTCTCTTTGTATTGTTTGTGCAGGTTCTGAAATTCATGTAAAGCGGTGAAGCGCTCTATGTTCAAACCGTTGGGAACAATCACATCGGGATTCCGTCCCAATAAATGGAAACACTCCCGGGCCGTCACTTCAGAAACAGTGGAAAAAACATGGCAACCATGGGCTGCCGCTCTTTCCACTTTCACTGTACCTACAACATTGAAATGCGTCGCTTCTTTCAGCCAATCGTAAAACGGAAGGTGGTCATAAAAGAATGCATCGTTCATGGCGATGTACCGTCCCAATAAAGTAGCATGTGTAGTGAACACAATCTGATACGGCAATTGCTCCCTGCGAATATCCGGAATACAGGTAGCAGCCATCCACTCATGAAAGTGGGTGATCATCTGATAGTTGTTCGACTCTTCTACCTGAGCCAGAAAATAATGAAAGAGTCTGACCGTCTCACCGAAAGCGGCACACTGATCAAACAAGGAATCATTTTCCGGACAATTGATGTCGTGGCGGTCGAAGAGATTGTATTTCACAACCGCCAGATTATCATACACCTGATACGGATTCAGAAGAATCACTTTTGGATTTCCCGATACCAGCCAGCGTCCGTACAATACCTGAAAACCAGCTTCCCGCATTTTCAGCACTGCCTGCCCGAACGGATGACTGTAATCTTCAAGAGCTTCAAACTCCGCAGAGAAATTCTTATGAACCAACGGCCCAACACAAAGATAATCCTCACCCCAATGCTCTACAGCTGCCGGAACTTTAGAACGGATCACCGTATAAATCCCGCCAATCTGATTACAAACTTCCCATGCAACTTCGATCAGAAGCTTGGGTCTGCTTTTCACAATTTCAGGGACGAGAGATTCGGTTTTTGGTTTTTTCGGATTGGCCATATGGGGTACTAAAAGAATGCAGAGATAAGAGTCTGCAAAAAACAAAAAAGCCTCAAACTTTTATGTTTGAGGCTTCAAATGAGATAAAAAAATTCGTTAGCGGGCCAGCTTGAAAACAATTGGAATGTTCATACGAACTTTCACTTCGCGACCACCGTTTTTACCTGGGGTCCATTTTGGCATCGCTTTTACAACACGGATTGCTTCTTCATCGCATCCGTATCCGATTCCTTTCAAAAGTTTCACATCATCTACCTCTCCTGCCGAAGTAATAACGAATGTCACGAATACCTTTCCTTCGATATCCTGATTGATGGCTTTCTGAGGATACTTAATATTTTTCGCAAAGTAACTCTGAAGGTCACCACCCGGAGGCTGTGGATCCTGTTCTACAAAGGTAAATTCTGGCTCTGGTTCCGGAGCAGCTCCAATTACTTCACCGGTGCCGGTTCCGACATTGTCCATACTCAGCTCGTTTGGATCAGCGTTTGGATCACCTTCAACCGTTTCTGTTCCGGCAACTGCTTTCACCAGTTCTTCCTGTTTCGGAGGATCTTCTTCGATCACTTCTTCATCAGGCGCTACTTCCGGTGGAACGAAACGTACCGTCGATACTTGTGGTGGCGGCGGTGCAGAGGGAAGTGGAGGTGGAGGGGGTGTTTTCGGATCGATTGGCGGTGGCTCAATCATCTTTGGATCTACCGGTGTGATATCCACTTCTACGATCTCTTCATCCGGTTTAATTTTATCCCAGACAAAAGGACCGCCAACGCACAAGGCAAATCCCAGTACGGCAAACAATACAGCTCTCAATACATAGTCATCGTATATTTTACGAAGATCATACGCTCCATATTGTTTGTTCCTGCCTTCAAAGATCAGGTCGTTCAGACTCGCATTTTTATAATTGATATTTTCCATCGGAATGCGTGTTTAGTAAGGCGACTTGGCTAATAATTCCAGATCTTCCGGAGTGATGTCAACCAAAGCATAAATCTTGATTCCCGTAATCGCCATTTCATCAATGGCATCCACCAGATTTTTGTATTTCGATTCTTTCTTTGCTTTGATGATCACAATTGGCTCTTCTATGGTTTTAACCTTATTCAGAAGTACCTTACGCAATCCGGTTGCTGAAAAGTCTGTGAGCTGAATCTGAGGTTCTTTGGATCCGGAGTAATAATAGACTTTATTATTTTCAGCCAGTACAAGAGTGGTTGTTCTGGACTCTGCCACTTTCATGGTTTTTTTGTCGTCTGTTTTCTCCGGCATATTCACCTCCATCGTTTGTGGTTTGTTGAAGGTGGTGGTCAACATAAAAAAGGTTACCAGCAAAAATGCAAGGTCAACCATAGGGGTCATATCTACTTTGGTGGAAACTTTCTTCCCCCCCCCGGTGTCTATATCTGCCATTTTCGTTTACGTTTTAGAGGTTGTAGACACAATTAAAGGGTCTTAGGCTTAGCCTTCAGATCCGTGATAAGATTAAATTTGTTGATGTTCTGATCCTGCAATGTTTTGATCACCTGACCAACTACCTGGTAACTGGAGTTCACATCACCTTTGATGGTAATCCGAAGTTTCGGATTCGCATATCGGGCATACGCTATCCAGTCTGTCAGTTCATTGTTTGCAGAATCGCATGGAATACCGGGTTGCTGGATTTTGGACTTGTCCTTTGTGGCCAGCAACTGCCGCATATTCCCAACGGGAACCCCGAATGAACTCAGCAGAGAAAACTGCTTGATTTCTTCAGGTGTAAAACCTACTTTATATTTTCCTGCGACAAACTCCAGCATTTTCTCCCGGTCAAACTGTCCATCAATTCCAAAATACACCTTGTCCTGTCGGTCAATGGAGATGGTCATGATGTTGGCATCCGGAAGCTTCACGTCGGAGATGGAAGCCGGCGTGTCTACCACCACCGGATCATCAGGCTTGAACTTTGCAGTTAAGATAAAGAAGGTCAGGAGCAGGAACGCCATATCACACATGGCCGTCATGTCCAGTGATACGCTTTTCCGTGGAATTTTTACTTTCGACATCGTAATTTCTTCTCCTGATCGTTACGAGTAATTATTTGGTTTTGGAACCAAACGTCTGAATGATGCTGAATCCAACCTCATCAATGCTGTAGGTCAGATTGTCAATTCTACTGGTGAAGATGTTGTAGAAAATAATCGCGAAAGCCGAAGAACCGATACCAAGAGCGGTATTGATCAAGGCTTCGGAGATACCGGTAGAAAGTGCAGATGAATCAGGAGCTCCTGCCTGAGCAAGAGCAGCGAATGCACGGATCATACCCAATACAGTTCCAAGAAGACCAACCAGAGTTGATACGGAAGCAAGAGTTGCAAGAATGGTCAGGTTTTTCTCCAGCATTGGAAGCTCAAGAGAAGTAGAATCTTCAAGTTCTTTCTGAATGGCCAGGATTTTCTGATCCTTTGCCATGTTGGTTTCACTCAACATTTCTTTGTACTTGTGAAGAACCGCCTGAATAACGTTACCAACAGATCCTTTTTGTTTGCCGCATTCTGCGATGGCCCCATCCACATTGTCAGCACTCAGAAGGGATTTCACTTTGCGAACAAATTCATCCACAGAACCTGTTCCGGAAGCTTTTCCAATTGTAAGCAAACGCTCAATGGAGAAAGTAATTACCATCAAAAAGAATGACATAAGGAATGGTACGATAACCCCTCCTTTGTAAACGGTTCCGAGCCATTTACCGATACCCTCCTCAATAGGGTGATTCGCCAGGTCGCCTCCCTGAAAGTTGCCAGGATTTCCTAAAACAAATAAATAAAACACCCATGCGAAAATGAAGATGATCAGCATGGTGATGCTGGCGAAGAATGATTTGGCCTTGTTGGCCTGCGGTTGCTGATTAGCCATTGATTTTTCTGTTTGAAATACTTGACTTATTTGTAATTGAAGAAAGAATGCACAATTAAATTTTGCGGTCGCAAGTATATTAAATAATTGCGTTGGTCTGGAACGGAATTACATCAAAAAAATTTTACCGGCTCTGAAGCGACGGAAAACAGATGTGAATCGTAAATCCTTTTCTCCCGGAAACGAGACAATTCCAACTCTAAAAAGGTTTACATAGATTTTAAAAAAAGTTTTACTATGTTGTATTACAAACAGTTACAACTGAAACTAAAGTCTCCTCAAGGAAGCCCTTGCCAACAAAACGGAAAAAAAACATTGTTCACCGGGAAATTTGGAACTAAAAATATTTTTCAATGTTCATGGAAGAACACATGAAAATTAATCTGCTGGTAACCAGAAACAGAAAAGCAAACAAGTTCCGAATGGCAGGTTGCCGAATCGAATGGAAGCCGTATTTTTGGCCTCTTTTTAAACTGGGTATTTTCTGTTCCGTCAAAATCAATTTGCACGGTCACTGAAATGCTCACCATCGCATGCAACTAAGTAAACTGGAAATCAAAGGCTTTAAAAGCTTTGGTGATAAGATTACCATTCATTTTGATAAAGGTGTGACCGGCATTGTCGGTCCGAATGGTTGCGGAAAATCCAATGTTGTCGATGCCATTCGCTGGGTTCTGGGGGAACAGAAAACCCGGAATCTTCGATCCGACAAAATGGAAAACCTCATTTTCAATGGCACCCGTACAAGGAAGCCATTGCAGATGGCAGAAGTGAGTCTCACATTTCTGAACACAAAAAACATCCTCCCCACCGATTATACATCGGTGACCATTTCCCGGCGTTATTACAGGGATGGCGACAGCGAATATCTACTCAACGGCGTCACCTGCCGCCTCAAAGACATCACCAGCCTTTTCCTGGATACTGGCATTGGACCCGACAGTTATGCCATCATCGAATTAAAAATGGTGGACGATATTTTGTCGGACAGGGAAAACAGTCGTCGGGCATTGCTTGAAGAAGCGGCCGGAATTTCAAAATTTAAGATCCGGAAGAAGGAAACCTTCCGGAAACTGGAGGATACCGAAGGCGACCTGACCCGTCTGGAAGATGTGTTGTTCGAAATCCGGAAGAACATGAAAGCCCTTGAAAAACAGGCACGTCAGGCGGAAGAATATTACCAGATCAAGGAAAACTACAGGCTGGCCGCCATTGAGCATGGTCGATACAGTATGGCATCCAAAGCCGAGGTCCTCAACGATCTGAAAAAACGGATTGGTGAAAGCCAGAATCTTCGGTCTGAGTTTTCAGCGAAAATTGCAATGCATGAGTCGGAACTGGAGAAGATCAAGTCCGATTTACTCCAGGAAGAAAAGACGCTTTCATCCAGACAAAAGACACTGAATGAGTATGTTTCCAAAATTCGGGAGATTGAAAGCCAGAAAAAGATCCGGGAAGACCGCCATAGTTTTTATACAGAACGGTTAGGTAAGCTCCACGGGGAAATAAATCAGATTGGAGAGCAAAAAAATTCGGTTGAAAAGGCGCTTTCAACTGGTCAAAAAACCAAAGAATCGGAAGAACAGAAACAGTTAGAAATAAAACTGGATCTGGAAGAAGCACAGGAAATTCTGGCATCTGCTAAAGAGGATTCGGAACGAATGAGGGCTCAGTTGGATGTGGCAAAAGAACTGCTCCAGCAAAAACAACAGGAGCTGTACCAGACAGAAAAAACACTGGAGTTTTCCGAGACACAACGGGCTGATCTGGAAAACGAGTTAAAAAAAGCACTGGTCGCAACAGAAGATCAAACGGTTTTCCTCGAAAACTTCGAAAAGAAACTGGCAGCCATTTCCATCACAGCAACAGAAAAGTCTGCGCAAATTCTGGATCTGGAAAAAAAAGAAATTGAACTGAATCTTTCCATTGAAGCAAACATTACAGATGGAGAGAATATAAAAACACAACTGGCGGATTACTACAGAAAACTTGACGCCAAGCAAAATGAATTCAACCTGATTAAAGCCATGGTTGAAAATCTGGAAGGATTTCCGGAGGCGGTTAAGTTTTTGAGGAAAAATAAATCATGGAGTAAGAAAGCTCCACTCGTTACAGATATAATCAACATTGATGAAAAGTATAAAATGGCTCTGGAATCTGTGCTTGAGCCATTTTTGAATCATTATGTTGTCCAGTCTGAAACAGAGGCATATCTGGCAATGAAGCTTTTGTCGGAAAACCATAAAGGGAAAAGCAGTTTTCTTATTCTTGACAGGCTTCAGGCATATCAATCGAAAGAACCCGAGAAACTGGAGGACGCATTGCCCGCTATTTCTTTGGTTGAATACGATCCTGTTTATGAAAAGCTGGTTTCATACCTGTTAGACGATATTTATATCACAAACAAAACGATTCCGTTCACTGCCGCGGCTTCGACTGAAACGCCGGTTCTGTTTGGTGAATTGTCTTGGGACTGGTCGCAACACACAGTGGTTTCCATATCGGGTGCCATGACAAAACGAAGGTTCAGTCTTTCGGGTGGATCAACTTCTGTTTTAGAAGGAAATAAAATCGGAAAAGCATTGCAGCTGAAAAAGCTGGAAACCGAAATTTCCGACCTTAACATACTGATTCACAACGAGAAAATCAATCTGGAACAAAACCAGGAAGCAATCGTTCAATTGCGGCAAAGCACCGGGAAAAGTCTGATTGATCACCTTCAGAGAGAAGTGAACCAGCTCCGTCAGGAAGAAGCGGCATTGGTAGCCCGGAAAGAACAGTCTCTTGAATTATTGAATAGTTCAGCGGCCCGAAAGGACGACATCGCCCGCAAAATTGCGCAGCTGTCTGAGGTTTTCGAAACACAGACTCCGGTGCTTGAAAAAATCAGGCTCCACGTGGAACAGTTGAATCTGGAGATCGAAGAGAACCAGATTGCATGGAAGAAAAAATCGGAAGAAACAGCCATGGCATCTGGCAAATTCAACCAATTAAATATTCAGGCGATTCAACTGCAAAACAGTTTAATCTCTACGCAGAAAGAAATCGATTTCAGAACAAATGAAATCAACCAACTAGAGAGCCGCCTGGAACAAGCAAAACAGGAAAAAGAAACCGTTACAAAAGAGTTAAGCCAACTTTCGGTAGGAGATGAGTCCGCCAATCTTGAACTCCCTGGCTTGTATGAAGAAAAGAAACTCATAGAGGATGGCCTCAATGAAGCGGAAAGAACCTATTTCGAAGCCAGAGGGGGTATAGAAAGCAGAGAAAAAGAAATCAGGGAGTACAGTCGGAAACGTGAACAAATTGCTGTCCTTATCAGCGAATGCCAGGAAGCACTGAATTCAGGACAGGCCCAAATGATCGCCATACAGGAAAGACTGAATGTCGAATTTGAGACAGTCATCAGTTGGGAAGAAGGATTACCAGAACCCAACACAAAGGAGGAGGATACCTGGAGGCAAAAAATGCAATCCGTTCGCAACCAGCTTGATCGAATGGGCCCCATCAACCTGATGGCCAGAGAAGCGTACCAGGAAATAAAGGAACGGCACGATTTCATAGAGGCTCAAAAGAAAGATCTTATGGACGCCAAAGAATCGCTTGCCAGAACAATCACTGAGATCGAAACGGTTGCCAGAGAACATTTCAGTCAAACCTTTCAAAAGGTTCAGGAGAATTTCAAACTGGTTTTCCGATCTCTGTTTACAGAAGAAGATACTTGTGAGTTGGTTCTCCACGATCCATCTCAACCATTGGAAAGTGCGATTGACATTATGGCAAGACCAAAAGGAAAGCGACCATTGACGATCAACCAACTCTCCGGAGGCGAAAAGACCTTGACGGCAATTTCACTTCTGTTTGCCATTTATCTGATTAAGCCGGCGCCATTCTGTATTTTTGACGAAGCCGATGCTCCTTTGGATGACACCAACATTGACAAATTCAACAAAATCATCCGGAAATTTTCGGATGAAAGTCAGTTCATTATTGTGACACACAACAAAAGAACGATGGCCAGCACAGATGTTATTTATGGCGTAACCATGCCTGAACAAGGTGTAAGCCGGGTAATTCCAGTTGATCTAAGAGAATTGGCATGATAATTCAGAACAATTTTATGCGAAACCCTATTTCCAATTGAACGTGTGTTCCACGTGAAACTAAAATTAAACATATGTTTTCAACATACGATGTATTGGTAGCAGG
>DAIOVD010000084.1:9033-13216 GCA_036759185.1 Catalimonadaceae bacterium
GCCCAGCTCGTCGAACTTGGATTCAATACAGGAAGAATGAAGACCGGAACTCCACCCAGAATTGACGGACGGAGCCTCGACTATTCCAAAATGGACGAACAACCAGGAGACGAGAATCCTTCCAAGTTCTCATTCTCGGACGAAACGAAAGCAGTTGAAAATCAAAGAAGTTGCTGGATTACCTATACCAACGACAAAGTCCATTCCGTTCTGGAAAAAGGATTCAGCCAAAGTCCGATGTTTACAGGCCGGATTCAGGGATTGGGTCCCCGATACTGTCCTTCCATCGAAGATAAAATCACACGATTTGCAGATAAGGACCGGCATCAGATTTTCATTGAGCCAGAAGGCTGGAACACCATTGAAATATATGTGAACGGTTTTTCGACATCCCTTCCGTATGAAGTGCAGATGGAAGCCTTGAAACATATTCCGGGTTTGGAAAATGCCAAAATATTCCGGCCAGGTTATGCGATCGAATACGATTATTTCCCACCCACTCAGTTGAAGCCAACGCTGGAAACCTATCTGGTCGAAAATCTCTATTTCGCCGGACAAATCAACGGAACCACGGGTTACGAAGAAGCCGCTTGTCAGGGACTGATGGCAGGTATCAATGCACACCTGAAAGTGAAAGAGGAAAATCCTTTTGTACTGAGCCGTTCCGAAGCATACATCGGCGTTCTCATTGATGACCTGATCACCAAAGGAACCGAAGAACCATACCGTATGTTTACATCCAGGGCTGAGTTCAGAACGCTACTTCGACAAAACAATGCCGATGTGCGACTTACCGAAAAAGGAAGAAACATCGGTCTGGCCAGTGAACAACGTATGACACGGCTCCGTGAAAAATTGGAGAAAACGGCACAAACCTTGGAGCTCTGGAAAACACTGAAACTACCATTGGATGTGATCAATCCATTGCTTGAATCGAAAGGGACGCCACTTATAATTGAGAAAGCCAGCATCGAAAATCTTTTGAAAAGACCGCAACTTGAAATCGCAGATTTTGAACCTTTCTTTGACAAAATCAATCCGTTCAATGCCGATGCTGAAATTCTGGAAGAGGCAGAGATTCAGATCAAGTACAAACCTTATATCGAGAAAGAAAGTCAGATCGCCATTAAAGTGACCAACAGTGAAAACAAATCGCTTCGGAAGGACATAGATTTTAAATCGATCAAAACGCTCTCCAATGAAGCCCGGGAAAAACTGACCCGATTAAAACCAAAGACATTGGGAGAAGCCAGAAGAATCAGCGGCATCTCTCAATCTGATTTATCCATTTTACTTCTTTACGCTGTAACATCTGATGAAAACTGAAATTCTTGACAAATGCCCTTCCTGTGGCTCAGCCAACATACAACATCTGGTCAATGTACCAGATCATTATTACAGCAAAGAAGTTTTTCCGGTTTTTGAATGCAGGGATTGTACTCTGCGCTTCACGCAAAACCGACCCACACAAAGTGAAATCGGACGGTATTATGATTCGGAAAACTATGCAAGCCACGATTCAAAGAAGAAAGCGAGTCTTTTCCTGAAAGTCTATCAGGAGGCCAGAGACTGGATGCTGGGCCAAAAATTCAACCTGGTCCGCCAGTTTAAACCAGAGTGGAAAAAGGTACTGGATTACGGAACAGGAGAAGGATTCTTTACTGAATATTTGCTCAAAAGAGGAAAGGATGCAACCGGCATCGAACCTTCGGATGTGGCCCGTCAGAATTTTAAGGACAGAACCGGAAAGGATCTCTATGCGGACATTTCTCTGCTACCAAACAATTCTACCTTTCATGTGATCACCCTGTGGCATGTTTTGGAACACATCCACACGCTGAGAGAAACGATGCAGGAACTTGTCAACCGCATTGACAGCAAGGGCATTATGGTGATTGCCGTACCCAACCAAAAATCCAGTGATGCAAAATCGTTTGGAACCGAATGGGCAGCCTGGGATGTGCCACGCCATTTATACCACTGGGATGAGCAATCGCTTGGTCATTTTATGAAGAGTCTGGGGATGACACGCATTTATACGTCCCAACTACCTTTGGATCCGTTGTATATCGGAATGATCTCCGCCAAATACCAGGGCAAAAGTTCCATTGGGGGAATCATGACAGGGATACAATCCTATTTACACGGACGACAAAATCCATCTGAAGGCTCAACGCTTCTCACCGTATGGATGAAAAACTAAAACAGGATTCCAGTCGGGTATGGACAGAGCTTGATTCCACACAAACAATGTCAAACCAATCCTCTGCCAAAACTTCTGGCAATGACTGGATAAAAGGTGCCGGCATTGTTCTGGGAGTCACAATATTACTGTTCGTTCTGTTCAACCTACGTAGCAAATGATGAAATATCTGTCTGTTGTGCTTCTGTTTCTGGTGCAGGCATGTGCCAGCGTCAAATCACCGGATGGTGGACCCAAAGATTCTGCTCCACCCAGACTGAGCCAAACCAATCCAGGACAAAACGCCACTGAGTTTAAGGCAAAAGCGATTGTGCTGGAATTTTCAGAAGATGTGGTGGAGAACAATTCCAAAGTTCAGTTTCTATCACCTCTGACAAGTGTAACCACCAATCCGCTTGGTAAACGATTAAAAATTACCGCCGATTCTGGCTGGAAACCCAATACAACGTATGTTCTCAACCTCCGGAAAAAGATCAAAGACGAAAGAGAAGGCAATCAGTTAAAAGACACAACCATCACCTTTTCAACTGGTAAAAATCTGGACACGATCTCTGCTTCCATTCAGATTGTCAACAAGTCAAACAAAACAAGTGCCGCTAAATATACAGCACTCTTTCACAACCAGAATACCTATGCCGGCACCACGGACAGTTTAAAACCTTTGCTGATAGAAGGACTAGCCACCAGAAAATACCTGGTTGAAGTTTTCAATGATAAAAACGACAACTACCAATATGACGAAGAGGATGGGATGCTTTTTAGCGACAGCATCCGGATGGATTCATCTATTAATCTGGTCGTCAAACCTTTACCTCAGAAATTTAAACGGACTAAGATTTTCAAACAGCGGAAAGGCGATACGCTAATGATTGAAAGTACGCAACGGATTGATGCAGACGGCCGATTCAATCGATTCACAATCGCCGACAACGATGAGAAAACCTTGTTCTGGCTTTACCCGGTGAAATCGGATTTTGAATACTCATTCTCGGATACGCTTCGAAACTGTTATCAGGATACCATCTCTTTGCTCGCGATCGACTCCACCCGTAGTTTGACAAGCATTCCGCTGAAACGGGAAGAGAAGATCGGTCGGAACAAAAAAGAAACTCAGGTAGAATTTATGTGGAACTGGCAGATCAGGCAATTCCCGACTCTGCTTGAAATCACCCAGGATTCCGTCTGGAAACCAGTCGTTCCTGAAAAAAAGAAAACAGGTTTTACCTTGACTATCAATGATTTGAAACCAGGCAAACTGAAAATTCGATTCGATACTCTGCAGTTTATGAATCAGATGGGGATGAGAAAAGACTCCATCGATATCACCAAGGCAGATCTGGAAACGTATGGAATCGTGTCGGGAAAACTGGATACCAAAGATGCGGGTGACTACCAGATTGAACTCATCAACAGTGAGAAAAAAACAGAAGCAACCGGATCCGGCAGCGCATTTCAATTCTTTGTCAGACCCGGAAAATATACGCTTCAGGTTTTCAAAGATCTGGACAGAGACGGACAGTACACGGGCGGAAACAAAAAGGCCCGGCGACAAGCCGAGCCTCTGTATGTTGTGCCGGAACCCATTGAACTGAAACCAGGATGGGATCTGGAAAATATTGTCGTAAGACCTGATTTCTAACCAGCCGAAACCATATCCTCCGGACGAACCCAAAGATCGAATTCTTCCGAGGTAACATAGCCCAACGCCATCGCTGACTCTTTCAAGGTCAGATTCTCCTTGTGCGCTTTCTTCGCGATCTCAGCTGCCTTGTAGTAACCAATGTGTGTATTCAGTGAGGTCACCAGCATCAGTGAATTCTGCAAGTGCTTTTGAATCGACATGTGATTCGGTTCAATTCCTTCCACGCAATGTTTACGGAACGAATCGCAGGCATCAGCCAGCAGATTGGCCGCCATCAGGAAGTTAAAAATGATCACAGGCTTAAACACATTCAGTTCAAAATGACCATTCATTCCTCC
>DAIOVD010000084.1:13316-17229 GCA_036759185.1 Catalimonadaceae bacterium
GAACCGGTTTGCCAGACAACCAGAGGAAACTGATCATTTAATGAACCTGCCAGAATTTCATCGCATACCTTACCAATCAAATCTGATTTCTCTTTTGGAAGAACACCCAGATCCATGTTGGCCAGGGCGGCTGCCTTCTTTAAATAGGCAAACGCATGGATTATTTCCATTGGCATGGTGTGCCCTCCTATCTGAAAATTCTCTTTTGAACGCTGTGTCTGCGCACCCCAATACGCCTGAGCCGGTACTTTTACCTCACCCATGGTATCTTTCTCAATCCGATATTCCATTGATTTTAAGAAACTTAACTTTTTATACTTTGTTCACAAAACTGTGGACAAGTCTAAGACAGAATGTGGATAAAGTACAAGCTATCCACAAAAAGAATCTGACCCCACAGGTTTCATCCACAATGTTCCAACTTATACACATTTGATCCAGTGACCGTGCACAGTTTCATAAATGACCGTTTCCGGTTTAACAAAATCAATAAACTCTTTATTTTCCAGTTATCAAAAGCCGCCACTTAAAGTGATTCTTTAATTATCCACAAAACTTATCCACATATCCACACCCCTAACAATAGAAACAAGAAATAATTAAATATTTGTACATTAATACAGACATGTGGAGAATGTGGAAAACACGAAATTGAAAAAATGAAACGGAGCGAAATGAAAAACGGAATTCTCATCCTCATACTGGCGTTGATTCAAACCATTGCTTTCGGGCAAACAAAATCTGAAAAGAAAGAACTGGCGGATGAATACCTGAAACGGGAGAATTATCAAAAGGCATTGGACAATTACGAGGACCTGGCGGGAGACGAAGCCTGGGATCCGCTGATTTTCAAAAACTACATCACTTGTCTTGATAAACTCAAGCCATCCAAATCGGAATCTGTTATCAAGAAATATCTGAAGCGTTATCCACAGGAGATGATGTACCAGACGTTTCAGTTTACCTGGTTGAAGAATGTAAAAAAGGACGAAAAGGATTTTCAGAAATATACCCGCTCAAAATTGATCCCATGGTTTTTGCAGACCAGCGAACGGACCCGCTTCGGGTATTCCTTCTTCCTGCAGAACCAGAATCCCGAATTTGCTGCCGTTATACTGGATGACGGAATCAAACAGTTTGGTTTATCGGCCATGTGGAAAGAAGTATTTCAGGCCCAACTCGCAGAGAAAAAATACCCGCAGCTTTCGCAAACCATCATGCAGCTGCTGGATCAGAAAGTGCTGGATGAAAATGAGCTGGAGGCCTATCTGCAGGAACACATTGCCATTGACGAACTAGCCCGTTTGATGCAGATCGAATTGCTAAAAAGCATTCAACTAAAACCATCTGCGATTGTGTATCCTTCCTTTCTGGGATGGATTTATGTACAGAAGAAAGACTTTGAAGGAGCCCTCATTCAATACAGAGCCCTTGACTTGTTGCAGAATACGGGCGGAACCCGCTGCTATCAATTGGGTGAATTTGCAGTGAACAATGATCTGATTCCACTGGCGATCAAGAGTTTTGAATTTGTGATCAACAGTTTTCCGGCCAGCCAGTATCGTTTTCTGGCCCAACAGAAGATAGTTCAATTGCGGGAAGACCGGGTCAGGAATACGTATCCGGTGAAAACGGAAGAAGTGAGGGCTCTCATTGCCGAATACAACAACCTGGCGCAAAGTCAGTACCTCAATTTGTATGATCTCAATATGAAAGTAGCGGAGCTGTACGGAAAGTATCTCAACCGGCCCGATTCTGCGATTTTCATTCTGGAAGAAAGTATGAAGACCCGACGTTGGCCTTCCATTTTTCAGAACAAGGCTAAGATCCTGCTTGGTGACATGTACATTCTCAAAGACGAACCCTGGGAAGCCAGTCTGTTATACGGACAGGTTGAAAAGGACGAGGCCGAAAGTCTGGTGGGGTATGAGGCCAAACTGAAAAACGCGAAAGTGTTTTATTTCAAAGGAGAGTTTGAGCTTTGCCAGGAGCAGCTCGATGTTCTCAAGCAAAGCACCAGCCGCGACATCAGCAACGATGCCATTGAGTTGGGCCTGCTCCTTCAGGACCTTCTCGCGGAGGACACCACGGGTTATTTCCTGTCCAAATTCGCCGATATTGACCTGCTTACCTTCCAGGGAAATTACCCGGCCGCCATTGACCAGATCGAAAAACTGACCCTGACCATTTCAAACCCGGTAGTTCTCGAAAAACTGAAGTACCGTTTGTTCACCAATTTTTATGCGACGCGTCAGTTTGAAAAGTCGCTGGAGCAGCTCGATCAGATTTACAAAGCCAAAGCATCGGATTTGTATCTCGACGATGCCCTGTTTAACAGCGGGGTCATTTATTCCGATCAGCTGAAGGATAAGGAAAAAGCGATGGGGTTCTTTCTGTCACTCATCAAAGAACATCCGGGTTCGGTGTATGTGGCCGAATCGAGGAAGCGGCTTCGGATTTTGAGGGGGGATAGTGCCAACTGAAGAGTTAAGAGTGAAAAGTTAAGAATTAAGAGTTTGGTTTTGAGTGGGTTTACGTTGGCAAATAGTTGCTGGTAGAAAGTAGTTGGTATTTCGTAATGGGAGATGAGAAGCCCGCTGTTATCATTTTTTGAAGGCTCTGGAAAAGATAACCCAACTGTTATCATTTTTGTGTTATTTTTAAAAGATAACGCAGAAACGATAACAAACATGAATTGAATGAACAAGGTGCTACCTCGAAATCAACTGTATTTTTAAAGCGCCATTTCAAAGAGGCAGCCATTTCCGTGAAGGAACTGGGTTGCTATAAAGCCAGCCTCATTGATGGAGAGCAAAATCCATTCATCCCTGGGATGGGTACTTCAAGCACTACAAACTGTTTTGTTGATAAGTTTGTAACGCACCCAGGCAATTGATTTCAAAACTCTTAAAGGAATTAAAGAAGTGGAATAAATAATTTTCAAAAAGTTTCCAAAAAATTTCTCATTGTTTGAATTCTTTTTTAATGTTTGTTATAATCAATCTTACACTTACACATTTATTGAACATCTTAACAAAATTAGAATTATCCCTTTAGCCAATTCAACTTTCGAAAACTTCAAGGATTAGGTTTCTATGCAAACTTAATCAGTATTTGACTATTGCTTTCTTGCGATATGCTCAATGTTGTTTCCTGTAATCCTGAAACCATTGGTTCAAAGATAATTTCTATTAAATATATGGACCTATGAAAAAAGCCTTTACCCTTTTCCACGCAATGTGTCTTTGCCTTCTGCTCTCCACATGCACAAAAGACAAACAGGAACTTCCCCCTATCACAAGCAGAGGGGCAAATACATTTGGTTGCCTGGTAAATGGTGAACCTATTGTCTTTACGGATATAAAAAAAATGTCTGGTGGATTTATTATTCAATCAGACACCTCCTTTGGATCGCTTCCTTATGACAGTTGTGATATCTGGATTTATATGGAAAACAACACACATAGTGTTAATTTATTCTTAAATAACCCTATGGAGAAGTCATCCTGGAATCTTAATCAAACGACATTGGGATTTCCTCAGAGAATCCTACCAAAAGACTATATATTTATTGATAACAAAAAAACAAGTGAGTATACCAAAGGATTTTTCAAATCAGAAAATTTGCGAAATACAGGGCCTGTTTTTTCCGGTACGTTTGAATTTGAATGTGTCTACCCCAAAACTTGCCAAACCTTGAAGGTCACCAATGGCCGGCTTGATATCAATCTAAATCAACTTCAAAAATAGCATATCTATAATTTTTCAACTTGTTATGCTAGCCACAATAAGAAAAGTTCATGTTTATTAAACGAAAGCCCTCTTGTGCGTAGTCTTTGCGAAGCGAGACTACGCACTTAGAATAAATTGCAGCGGACTCCGTCCCGGTAGCCAAAAACATAGCCTAAAGTAT
>DAIOVD010000085.1:0-16677 GCA_036759185.1 Catalimonadaceae bacterium
CCTACTTCGCCTCACGAAAAACCTTCCATGCTATTTCCAATTCCCTGTCTTTGATATTGATTTGCGAAACCATACACCATCCTACCCCATCCAAAACCGGCATTTCATCACCAGCAAGGATTAAAGCGATTCAACATTCACCTCCAACCAACTCATCCCATGTCACACCGGCTTTGCGCCGTCGGTCGGCAGTCCCTGGAACTGGGGCAAAAAAGGGAATTAGGAATGTGGAATTAGGAATTAAGAATGATCGAGGATGGGTAGAAATCCTCCATTGTCCACTTCCAAATTTCCATCGATCACCCAACTATCGAATCGGGAGATTCGCACACGCACGGATGAAGAGAGAACGCTAAGCCCAACAGAGAAAGGGTGGATCACAATGATCCGGAATTCTCAGTTCTATGTTTTGGTTGGCTTGTTTGGCTGGACTTTTTCGATCCGATTCTTATGTATGTATTCCCTAGTTTTACTTTCGCAAAATTCCTTGCATTCAACCTTCACTTTATGAAACACCTCTTCTGTTTACTTTTTTGTCTGAACTTGTTTTCGGCACAAGCCCAGTACGTAGATTGGTCCAGGCAATTTACCGGAACAGGCGATGCCAGCCCCACCGAATCCACAAGAGATGCCCAGGGCAATTATTACTTCTGTGGCAATTTTATGGGTGTTTTTGATGCCGATCCGGGTCCCGGTGTTTCTTCATTGAATGCTGGTGGCAGCTTCGACATTTATTTCCTCAAACTCGATCCACAGTTTAACTTTCTGTGGGTCAAACACATCACCAGCAACCAACCGGAATCAGCCAACGTCATCAAAATTGACCAACAAGGCAATATCCTTGTGGCCGGAACATTTAACGGAACTGTCGATTTTGATCCCGGTCCGGATGTACACAACCTTGTGGAGGTAGGAAATGGGCTGCAGAATGGTTTTCTGGCCAAATATTCTCCAAACGGCGATTACATCTATGCCTATCGCATTTCCGGCAACCTCACTTCAGATATTAAAAATCTTGAGATCGATGCTGCTTCCAATGTGTATATCGCGGGGGCATTTAATGGGAAAATGGATGTCGATCCCGGTCCAGACAGTACGTTTTTAATTTCAAAACCCTTTGTCAATGAATCATTTGTTTGCAAGTACAATGTGGCTGGAAACCTTTGCTGGGCAAAACAATTTACCGGGGGAACAACGCAGGAAATCCGGTTCATGGCCATGGACACAGAGACAGGATTGTATTTCATTGGCGACTTTACCGGTAAAACCGACTTTAACCCAGGCAGCGACAGCGTTTTTTTACCCAATGCCGGGGCAAAAGACATTTTTGTATTTCACCTCGATTCGGCCGGGCAGTTTGGCTGGGCAAAGAGTTTTGGCTCTAAGAAATCCGACTTCGGCACTTCCCTACGTTTCAGGGCACCCAACCGTCTGGTAACAAGTGGATATTTTACCGACACAATTGATTTTGATCCCGGTCCGGGAAATAATTTCCGGATTTCAAAAGGCAACATCGACGGCTATGTGATGGAAATGACCACCGAAGGCAACATTGCCTGGCTGCAAACTGTTGGCGGAACCGGCGGTGATTACATACAAGACATAAATATTGACAATACCGGCAATGTGTATGCGTCTGGTTTGTTCAATGGTGGAGCCATAGATTTTGAACCTGGCCCTGGCAATAGTTCCTTCACACCCGTTGGCTCCGATGGTTTTATGACCAAATGGTCGGCAACCGGTAGTTTTCTATCGGTTTTTGTCCTCACCGGATTGGGCAACCAGTTTTGCAATGGGATGTATTTTGATAACCAGAACAATCCGATCTTATACGGGCTTTTTGAAAACACGCTGTCGTTGAATCCAAATCCGGGGACATTTTCATTGGTAAGCACCGGTAAAACCGATATGTTTATCATGCACATTGTACAGAATCCGGTAGCTGTTTTGCCAACAAAAACCACTGGCGGATTTACAGTGTACCCAAACCCGTCGACCCATTATATTTGGTTGCAAAGCTCCTTTGTGCCACTGGGTGAAATCCACCTCTACAATGCAATCGGAGTTGACCTTGGAAAGGTAGAAACAGATCAGGAAGGCAAAGTGGATGTTTCCGGTTTTCCATCCGGTATCTATCGGATAAGGATGGAAAGTGCGGAAGGAATTAAAATTCAAACCTGGGTAAAGGAGTAGATTGATGAAGGACTTACTCCGCTGCTCGTGATATCCACTCTGGAACCCAAATGACCAGGATTTGTAATTCTCCAGAGTCTGCTTCTCACTATTATTCTCTAACCCAACCTGCGACTACCTGAGTTTCCTTCGTTCTTTCAAAACCTTGAAGGTTTTCGCTGTGAATGAAACGGAGGACTTAATTCGAAAAGGACCGATTCAAGAAGTGGAAGACAAACCTTCAAGGTTGAGTCTGGTTCCCAATTTGCATCTGGTAACCAACCTGCGAATCCGAGGAATCGCACACGCACGGATGAAGAGAGAAAGCTGAGCCCAAAAGGGGATTTGGGCGGCAATTCCAGTTCTTTGCTCCTACTCTTCGTTCCTCCCTTTGGTCGGCCCGGCGGGGTATCCACTTCGATCTTGGCCGCTTCCTTGTCCCGGGGTTGAAAGCCAGGGGAATGGACGGAATCTAAAACAGACTCCAAAAAGCTTCTCCTTTATTTGTGGTTTTGGTTCTCAGGCCAGGCGGGATATCGAATCGGAGATTCTCCGATGCACAGTCAAAGGCTGAAGACTTTGCCCAACAGGGAAGACCCTTTCGGACCTGGAGCATACCATCAGACCGGGGAGTTTGTTGGGTGTGATTTCAAATTCATTTCCGGATGAATTTTTGAATCCTTGTCCCTTCAGATGTTTGGAAGTGGACATAATAAACACCCGGCAGCAGGCCAGAAATGTTGATTTGGTTGTGGGCAGGAGGGGCAAAATTTGATGAATCAAGCGTTCTGCCCATGAGGTCGGTGACATGAAAAGCCAGAATTCGGCTAAGAGTTTTCAGGCTTACCCATTGCTCTGCCGGATTGGGAAAAATCGACACCTCCATTTCTGACTGGGGCGGGTTTACACCTGAGACGACTGAAAGAAAAGCCGTTTCGGATGTGTCGCGACAGGCGCTTTGCCGAACCACGCAGCGGAAGGCATGGTTGTGGTTGGCCAATGAAACAGGATTGATGGATAGGGTATCGGTGAAAACACCACTGAACTGCCCCGAATTGGCAAGCGGTACGAAACCTGATCCGGCATCCATTTCCCAGGCAAAAGACGTGGATGAGCCAGCTGTAGCTGCCACGAAACGGGCGCTCTGCCCCGGGATAAGGGATTGATTCTGTGGCTGAAGTATAAATTGGGTAGATGTGTTGGCAGAACAATCCTCCGTACCATCGGAATAGAAGGTACACCGCCCGTTCCCTACGGCCCAGCATCTTCCTGCCGGGGAGAGCCCCATTCCAAAAATCGTGGCTTTTGTCGAATGTGTCTGAACCTTCCAGGTAGCACCTCCGTCGTTTGATTCCAAAAATATACCATCCTGACCCGCGACCCAGAGTTGATTCCGGTCTCGTGCTATGAGGCTGTACAGCATTTTATTCGTCTGGTGTTGCAGTGCCCATGACTGTCCACCATTGGTGGTTTTTAATACAATTCCTACATAATCTGGCCAGGACTTGCCTCCAACTGCCCAGCCAGTTAGGGAATCTGCAAAGTAGACTGCTGTTAAAGGGTGGGTGGTACCGCTGTTCTGTGCAGCCCAGGTTTCGCCCCCATCTGAGGTGTGTCGGATGATTCCGTTGGCTCCTGAAATCCATCCGTGTTTTGCATCAGGGAAGCACATCCCCTGCCAGATCATACCGTTGCCAATGGCTTTCATATCCCAGGTAAGGCCGCCATCGGTGGTTTTGAAGCACTTCCCCCCGCTGCCGACAACCCAACCGGTGAGACCATCGGGCAGAAATTGCATGCCATACAGGAGCGTGGTAGTAGGAGAAAGTTCCAAAGGTTCCCAGGTTTGTCCTCCATTGCTGGTTCTGAGCACTTTTTGAGTGCCGGTCAGTATCCAACCATTCTGGGGATCTATAAAATAAACATCTCTAAGACTGCTGTTAATCAGCCATTTAGACTTCCATGTCTGGCCCCCATTCGTTGTATTTGAGGCGTAACCATGGTCGCTCACTACCCATCCAACTTCTTCATTGGCGAAAGAAACTGCTCTTGCAGGCCAAATACTTCCACCTGCCAGATAATTCCAGTTGGGGTTGTTCACGCTGGATATATATCCCCAGGTGCCTGCTACAACCACCTGAAAGTCGGGTTTGAGTTGAATGGAATAGATCGGGTTTTCGGTAAAAATGGTAGAAAAACCAAGGCCATTCCAGGTTTCTCCTCCGTTTGTCGTCATGGATATGATGTAATCTCCGTCATCTTCATAAACCAAAGCTCCGGTACTGGCACTTAGAAAGGATAGACACTTATAGTGCTTCGTACTGATGGTATTCAGCGATATCCAGTTCTGGCCTCCATCCTCGGTTTTGAAAAGAGCGCCATATCCTCCGCAGGCCCACCCATTCAGGGAATCCGTAAACTGCATATCGGATAATCCTCCGGCCGGTCCATTTGGCTGCCATGTGAGCCCACCATCCAAGGTTTGAAACAGACCATATCCTCCCAGCATCCACCCGGTTTCGGAATTGATAAACTTGATTTTTAACAATGACATGAATATGGCCGCTGAGGATTGTATGGCCCAGGATGCTCCGCCGTTTGTGGTTTTGAAAATAAGACTGTCGGCAATAGCCCAACCTGTCAGCGAATCGGTAAAGGACACATCCGCTATTTTATGGATGGTAGCGATGTTCTGGGCTTGCCAGTTTTCCCCTCCATCCGTCGTTTTCAGGATGGTGCCCTTCGTGCCACATACCCATCCGGTAGAAGAGCTGGTAAACTGAACGGCCAGAAAATGAATGGAATCGGATAAAGATTGAACGTTCCAGTTCGCTCCATTATTCGTTGTTTTCAGAATGGTTCCATAGTTTCCTACAGCCCAGCCTGTGGTTGGGTTTACAAATTGGATGTCGTTTAAATGGTTGCCTTGTGGTTTCGGAAATGCCAGATGCCATGGGCCCTCCTGAGAAAAGCATAAGCCCGTAAAAAAGAAAGCGAACAGAAGTAGAAGTAAGGGTAGCCTCATTGGATATGCGATTGTGCCTGTAAATGAACGGTTAAGTTTGGGATATTGAAATACCCTAATCTGGGGATAAAAAATCCATAAGCAGGACGAACTCACTTCCGATACGAAATTGAGCGTACACCATCGGACCGGGAGTACACCCACATGTGCGTAGAGTTGTTGAAGCGGCTCTCACATCTTTGTAATTCGAAATTGTATTGGTGAAAAAGTACAATTTTGTGTTGCACTCAAGGCAGGTTGGGTAAATAGATATCGGCTCTAAATACGTCATAATGTTGATGATATTGATGCGTAGGAAAGTCCCAGCCTGTTTTCTTCCGCTGTTCCGGATCTTCTATCCGGAACGCAGATGATGAGGATTTGTAATCCTCCAGGGTATGCCTCCCACTTATCATCCAGAAGCCTAACCGCGATTACCTGAGTTTCCGTAGCTCTTTCAAAACCTTGAAGGATGAGTCTGGTTCCAACTTTTCATCTGTAAATCGATCCACGAATCGGGGATTCGCAAATACAAGGAGGAAGTAGGTACGCTGAGCCCAACAAGAAAATTAAAAGAAAATCTGAATTTATTTCCATATCAAAATCTGCCATGAATCGGTTAAATTTGAACTCAAATTGAAAAAATCATGACCATTTCAAAATCAGTTCGCTTTATAACCACCGTTGGAAAAGGGGAAACCATTCAATTGCCAGAAGGTGCTGCCCTGGAAGGCTCGACCATTGAGGTTGTTCTAAATCCTACAACGGAGCCGGAAGAGAAAATAACCGCAACAGGCTTTGTTGAGAAATGGGCTGGATTTTTTAAAGGAGCTGAACTTTTGGATCTGGACGAGGCTCGTTATAAGCGGATAAAAAATAAGCACGTAAAATAAAGGTGGTTATTGACACAAATGTGGTTTTGGACTTTGCGTTGGAACGGGTTCCTTTTCAAGATGAAGCAAAAAAGATTTTCCAGGCTATTGATGAACACCATATAACAGGATGCTTGCTTGCCTCAGCAGTAACTGACATCTATTATTTTATATCGAAGGCTTATGGAAATGAGCCAGCTACCGCCTTTATCTCGCATCTTGTGGCGATTACACAGATTGTTGCCGTTGATAAGGAGTTGATTCAAGATTCACTTCAATTGGGTTGGTCAGATTTTGAAGATTCACTTCAGTTTCAAGGAGGTAAAACTGTTTCCGCTTTCGCCATCATAACCCGAAACCCAAAAGACTTTAAAGCTTCAGACATTCCCGTTTTTACCCCATCTCAATTTTTGCAACAACTTTCTAAATCATAACATTTCTCCGCTATTCCGGATATCCAATCCGGAATGCAGATGATGTAGATTTGTAATCCTTAATAGTCTGGTTCCCACTTTGCATCGGTAAACCAACCTGCGAATCGGGAGATTCGCACACGCACGGACGAAGAGGAAACGCTATGCCCAGCAGAGGTCACACAAAAAAGAGGTTCTTCCCTTATGTGAGTTTGACAAAGTTGTCTTCCAGTTTTACATTAAAATTGATTTCGGCCTTCAATGCTTTGAACACTTTGAGGATGGTATCAATGGTTGCACTGTTGGCGCTGCTCTCAAGCTTGGAAATCTGGGCCTTTTGCACTCCGACCAGGCGACCTAGTTCTTCTTGAGTCAGGTTTCTTTCCTGTCGTGCTGTTTTGATCATCTTCCCCAAAACATCCATTCGAAGTTCATATTCGTATTCCTCCCGTGCATGTGTACCGGTCTGACCGATGTACTTGTCCTTCATTTCGGCAAGTGTGTATGTCTTTTGTTCTTTCGTCGCCATATGGTTACTATATACGTTTGGTTTCAAAATATTTGTCTCTCAGTCTCGTAGCCCGATCTATTTCGTTTGATGGTACTTTGTCTACTTTCTTAATGAATCCATTAGTAGCCAGAACCAAGGTTTCAACTGGTTCAGTCTTGTCCCAAAATGCAAGCAGCCTGATTTCGAGCCCTCCATATTTTGTCCGAAACTCCCAAATATCCTGTTGCAATTTCTTGAAAAGTCTGGGGTCATTGGTCTGCTCTGCAAGGTCGATGTTATACAGGATTTTTTTGATTGTTTTCTGATCAAGCTTTGAAATGAACCTGTCCGCTTCTTCTAAAAATTTAGTCTCAAAATACCTCATGAAAAGCTCTTTAGTTTAGTATCACAAAGATAAACACTGTTTCCAAAATTAGAAACATTAAATCAAATCATTTTCAGATTTTCGCTGTTCCTGATCTCCAATCCGGAACACAGATAAGCAGGATTTGGAATCCTCCTCAGTCCGTTTCCCACTTTTGATCCCGAAGCCTAACCGCGATTACCTGAGTTTCCTTGGCTCTTTCAAAACCTTGAAGGTTTTCGCGATGAACAAAACGGAGGAATAAATTCGAAAAGGACTGTCTCAAGAGACGGAAGAAAAACCTTCAAGGTTGAGTCTCGTTCCAACTTAGCATCGGTAAACCAACCCGCGAATCCGAAGACTCGCACGACGAAGCAAGAACGGGGAGCCCAACGTAGACTTTGATTTTGGTTTCCTCCAGCTCTCGATAAAATCCCTCTACTGCACCACCAGTTTTTTTACGGTGGCGGTATGTTCCGTTTGGAAGGTTACATGGTAAACACCAGCCGGGAGTCTGAAACGGGCAGCTTGATGGAAAGCAGGAATCGTCAACACCTGCCGACCCAGCTGATCGGTAATGTGTATGGCTCGCACTGTATTTTCTTTGGCTTCGATGCTTACCCAGTCTGTCGCCGGATTTGGGAACATTTTCACCCCAGGCACAACCATTTGGTTCACTGATACAAATTGAAAGTTAATCACTTCCGAAACGGCCGAACATCCACCATCAATCACCCGCACCGAATAGTTTCCCGATACCAGGGGGGTGTAAATCGGAATTGTTGTAGTGGCAACCTCGGTTCCGTTTAAAAGCCATTGATAACTGGCACCGGGAATTGCACCGACCAAAAGGTCATTTCCAAACTGGGTGATATAGGCAATGGGTAAGGGATTGACAAAGACACTGATTGAATTTGAAATGAGGGAACTGCAACCCATATGCACATAGGTTGCCGTAAAAGTCCCGTCTGTTTTGACCACCAGATTTTCTCCAACCGCTCCATTACTCCAAGTAAAAACAGCACCGGACGGTCCGGAAGCGCTGAGAATCACACTGTCGCCCTGGCAAAGGACATTTGAACCGGATCTGGTAATGGTGGGTGCAGGCATCGGTCCGGAAACCGTTACCAGGGCTGGCAGGGAAACGGCTGAGGTACAACCGAACTCACTGATTGATTTAACTGTGTACCCTCCGGAAGCGGTCGCTTGTAAAGTCGCTGACGAAACCGTCTGCAGCACATTTTCCAGATACCACAAATAAGATGCACCTCCTGTGGCTGACAATGAAACCAAACAGGTATTATTACCCGAAACCGAAATTTCGGGTGTAGCCGGTAAGGGATTGACTGAAACAACTGAAGGAGTCGAAACAGTGGATGTACAACCGTTTGAAATGGCCTGGACGGAAAACGAGCCGGCGGCATTGACCAGAATGGAATTGCTGTTTGTGCCGTTGCTCCACAAATAGGTGGTGTTGGTCTGGGGATTCGGGATGCTCAATGTGGTATTTCCACCCACACAAAAAGACAGGTTCCCGGCTATTCCAGGTGCCTGGGGCAAAGGATTAAGCGACACCGTCACCTGAGAAACGGCGGATGTGCATCCGTTTGAAATGGCCTGGACCGAATACGAACCGGCGGCATTCACCAGAATGGAATTGCTGTTTGAACCGTTGCTCCACAAATAGGTTGTGTTGGCCTGTGGATTTGAGATGCTCAATGTGGTATTTCCGCCTGCACAAAAAGACAGGTTTCCGGCAATCCCAGGCGCCTGGGGCAAAGGTGTAAGCGAAACGTTCGACACCTGAGAAACGGCGGATGTGCAACCATTTGAAATAGCCCGGACAGAATATGAACCGGAGGAATTCACCAGAATGGAGTTTCCCAAAGAGCCGTTGCTCCATAAATAGGTTGTATTGACCACTGGATTTTGAACGCTTAAGGTTGTGGTGTTTCCTGCACAGATACTTGTATTTCCAGCAATACCCGGCGCATTTGGAAGGGCACTGACTGTAATGTTCTGGGTTTTTGTGCTGGTTGTTCCACCTCTGGATACAGTGAGCTTTACCTCAAAAGTTCCGCTGTTGTTATAGCAAATATTACCTGGGTTTTGCGCTGTAGAAGTAGCAGGTGTAGCACCGTTGAAGGTCCAGAGCCAGGATGTAGGCCCACCTGAAGACGCATCGGTAAAATTGATGCAGGAATTTTGACAAATGCCCGCACTGGCTAAATTGAATGCTGCCACCGGAGGCGAAATCGTATTTCGCAAACGAATTAAAAAGCCATTGTTGGGTGTTCCAAAAATATCCAGAGCATTCAAAGGATTGAGGTCAAGATAATCACCATAATACCCGCCAATATAGATGCCACCTGCAGGGTCAACGTCGATTGTTAGAACTGATTCACTTAACTGGCTTCCATATCTTTTTGCCCAGATAAAAGAACCTGTGCTTCCACCATATTTCGCCACAAAAGCATCAGAGTAACCAGCAGAACCCAGGCTGATGGTATTTGCAGGCACATCGAAAAACGTGGTATTCACCAATGACCCCGCTATGTACACATCGTTGTTCGCATCTGTTCTGATGCAGAAAGCCTGGCTACCTCCCGTCGTTTTTGCCCAAATATAAGTTCCTGAACTGGTGTATTTGGCAATAAATGAGCTGCCATTCCCAGTTATACCGGGAATATTCACAACCGCTGATGAAGGATCAAAGTCAATATCCGATTTAATTTTACCTGTCAGAAACACATTACCATTGCCATCTGTGGCCACAAATGTGGGAAAGGGATCGTCTGCTGTTGAACCTACCCTGATCGCCCAGGTGTACGCTCCGGCAGGTGTATATTTGGCAATAAAAATATCAGAGGTAGCTGCCGATGTCCCTTGCCAGGCGATGGTAGCTACTGCGGGCGATGGGTCAAAATCTGCGGGGTTTTCATGGGTCCCGGAGATGATAATATTATCACCCGGGTCCAGGGCAATTGAATGAAGAATGTCCGGCCAAAAGCCACCCAATTTAAACGCCCACATGTAATTCCCTGTTCCTGAATATTTTGCCAGGAAAATATCATAGTAAATCGAACTCGGTACCAAATCAACGGTGTTAGCCGAAGGGTCGAAATCAATCGTGCTTTTAAATCCTCCTCCAATGATGGCATTGCCGAGTTTATCGACAACCAGATCATTAATCAGATCATCTTTATTGCTATTCAATTGTTTGGCCCATAGAAAGTTGCCATTGCCATCGTATTTGGCAAGAAACATATCGGCATTGTTGTCGGCAGCTGTCATATTAACCGTTGCGGCTCCAAAATCGAAATCGACAGTTCCCTTGAATGTACCCGCAGCAAATATGTATCCTGAGGCATCTGTCGCTATTTTGGAAATGAATACTTTGCCCGATGCATAACATTTTCCCCAAACCGGATTTCCGGAAGTGGTGTCGTATTTGATGATGTAACTTGATGAGTCGGCAGAGGTGATCAGCATTTGAGCCGTTTCAGAAGGGTTTACATCGATGGTGCCTTTGAAGGTTCCAGCCGTTATAATGTGCCCGAGGCGATAACTTACAGATTTGACTTCATCCAGTGCGGTTGCCCCTGTTTCGTTGAGTTCAAATGCACTGATGTAGTTGCCATCATTGGAGTAGTTTCCGATAAAAGCAGTATAGGCAACGTTTGTAAAATTGACCGTTCCGGCATTGGGGTCTGCATCCAGTGTTCCAACGAAGTCACCGTAAAAGCGGGCTTCGTTGGCGCTGTTCAAAGCAACCTGATTTAATTTTGAACCGTGGTAAGTATTGTTGGAACAATTAAAAGCTTTGCCCCAAACATACGTGCCTGCCGTAGTGTATTTGGCTAAAAAAGAACATTTTGAAGTAGGAGAAGTAGCATATATGTAATTGTTCGTGCCTGGAATCTGGTCTAAATCGACCTGCGCAGAAGCCGAACCGGCAATGTAAATGTTTCCATCGCTGTCCAGTTCTACATCAAGTATTGCTTGCGTACTACCAGACATACCCCTTGTTTCATTTGAAAATTTCTCTGTTCCAACAGCATCGTACTTCATCAGGAATCCTTCACGGGTACCCCAAGTGAGGCTACCTACCCAATACACATTGTTACTGTCGTCAATAGCCACACCCTCGGTGTACGAAACGCTATTAATAGTTTCTTTGTACTTTGATTTAGACCAAGCATAATTTCCATCTGCATCCGTCTTTACTAAAAAAGCACTCGTATTTGTTGTAATAGTTGGGTTAATCGTCGGCCCATTAACATTGTAATATACAGGTCCGGCCACTTCGCCGGCCGCTATAATGTTATGATCCTTATCCAGTTCAATTTCAGCCACATTGTCGAAATTGGCCCCGCCAATTATTCTTGTACAGACATAGGCACCCGATGAACTGTATTTGGTGATGAACCCATCTGAACCACCGAGACTGGTAAAACCTGCCACGGAAGCCGATGGATCACTGTCCATTGTTCCACTAAAATTGCCGCCTACCAACAGATTGTTTGAGTTGTCAACGGCCACGCTATTGAAATAGATTGCGTTGGTTGCATCTACACTAAAAGCGGAAATAAAGTTGCCGTTGTTGTCGTACTTTGCGACAAAACTGTTGCGTTCTGCACCAGCCAGATTATACAGGTAATTGACGGCCAGTGGCTCCGGATTGAAATCACATGTATCAATATAAGCCCCCACCACAACTAAATTATTATTGGCGTCCAGGTCGAAATCCAATGGAAAAACATTGCCGTAACCTCCTGCATTTTTAGCCCAGACCAAGGTGCCCGAATTGTTGTATTTGGCCATAAACATATTGCCTCTGCTGCTATGCAAGTACTTGATAACCGTAGGCGAGGGATCGAAATCAACCTCCCCTAAAAACCTGCCTATGATGTAGAGGTTGTCGGCGTTGTCGTATTTCATTTCAACGACAGAATTATTGGAAATTGTAGAGTTGCCACTCAAACCAGCACCCAGGCTACTTGCCCAATGAAAAGCCGGATTTTGAGCCTGAGCAAAAAACGAACAAAACAGGCAAAAGAAAGTGATTTGTAAGCAGTAGAGAGATCCTAATTTTGTCCTCATGTAGATTGAAAAAATGATGTCTGTTTCTAATTCAACGCCCGATATTTTGCTGCAAGTTCGCTGAATGCCCTTTTGCTTGTGTGGCCGTTCTATCGGTTTTTGGCACGAATCGAAAACGATGCCAATATCATACTTCAAAGGAAAATTTTGGAATTTGGTCTGTAAAGATTAACAACCGGAATTCCATTAACTTACATCCTGTTTGAAATCCCCGCTGTTCCGGATTTCCGATCCGGAACCAAGTTGATGAGGATTTGTAATCCTCAATAGTCCGTTTCCCACTTTTCATCCCGAAGTCAACACGCGAATCAGGAGATTCGCACAAACATGGACGAAGAGAAAACTCTTCGCCCAACAAAGACGAAAGGAGAAGACTGAGCCCTGCATAGGATACATTCTTTCCCTTCTTTTCTTATACTTGCGCACTTATTAAAAACACGCAAATTCATATGAGACAACACTTTTTATTGACCGGGCTTCTGGCACTGGTTCTTTCATGCGGAACCAAAGAACCTCAATCCGGAGAAAACGGACAAGCCGCAACCGACTCTACCCTGACCGACACTGCCTCGGTAGCAAAGGAGCCCACCATGAATATTGAAGAGGCCATCACAGAGAAACAATACCTGATGGTGATGAGCGACAGTGCTGCTACACCCGCAGAAATTGGTACCAAACTCGGAACCATTTTCGGAAAAATTGGAGAGTGTGCATCAAAGTGCAAAATGGAAAATTCAGGCCCACCGGTTGCCTGGTACAACGGTCCCAATGCGCCCTGGAAATTTGCAGCGGGCATGCCCTTCAAAACCAAATGCGAACATCCGGAAGATGGTATTTCCAACCGGGAAATCGCAGGTGGCAAGGCCGTTGTTGTGCATTTCTTTGGTCCATATGAAATGTCGGGCAAAGCCTACGAGGCGGCTGAGAACTACATGAAAGAAAAGAATCTGACCCCAGCTGAAAATCCTTACGAAGTTTATATCGGTGACCCGATGGTGGAAAAAGACCCTTATAAGGTTCAGACCGATATCGTCTTTCCGATTAAATAAGATTGCCCGTTATGTTGAAATAGCTGTCCGTTCATTCCGGATTGGTCATTGGGACTTCGAAGTGTATTTCCTAATCACCATTCGGATTTGAAGGGCAGCTATTTATTTTGATAATGGTTTTTAAAATTGAGAATCTCCTGAAATTCGGAGCTTTCAGGAAGCGATACTATGAATCGTTTGATCGCTTCCATAACTTGTGGTAACCCAGAATTGCGATCGACGCAACTGCCCAAAAATAAAACGAGAACCCCAACAGGTAAACAACATAATACAAGAACCAAAGCCCAAAATACACCAGTCTGAAAACATATTCTTCTATGAAAATCCAGTCATCATAGATCATGTAAATCCAAAGGATCACAGTGAAAGCGATTGCCAGATACTTGAAAATTCTCAGGGTTTTCAGGAAGGTGGTTTTCATTTCAAAATGTTGACTGGCTGTGGATTTAACTAAAAACGATTGGTACTCTCCATACTTTCATTTTTGCGCAAAAGAGCTTCCTTCAACGATCAGCCGGAACCATTTTTTTAGAGCTATCATTCTTAACCTCTGCCTCTTTTGACCTTGATTCATCAATCAAACTATCGGATCCATAATACCTCTTCTCCCATTCCGTGATATCCACTTTTTCAATTTTTTTTCTGGTCTGAAATTCAATGAATTCATTGATGGCAAAAAAGATGACCACCCATAAGACAGATCCTGCCAGGAGAAGCGCTATTCTTTGAGGTACCATCTTCTTGTAATTCTCCTCTTTTAATTCCAGGACAGAGAGATGCACATTCCTTCGTCCTGCAATAATGAAAGGGGCAGAAAGTAAAATGTTGATTCTTTGGAGTACGGTATAGTCCGCTGTTTCATTCGCCTCAAGCTGTTTTTGCCATTCGATCTGCTCCTGCTGCCATTGTTCTTTCCACTCTTGTAGACATTGCCTTTCATATTCTTCCGGGATCCCTCTTTTGGTCAATTCGGCCCGGGCCTGATCAATGGCAGCCTGGACCCAGAATTCGGTGCTGCTGTTCGCAATTTCGATCAGAACATCGGTTTCTCTTGAAGACATTGGGGGATGAAATTGCTCCATACTTTATCGCTTTCGATTTACTGCTTTTTGTGAAACTACATCCTCATTCCGGCCACCGAATCGGGAGAGTTATAAATGCAGGGACGAAAAGCGAACGCTGAGCCCAACCGAGGAATCAATCTGTAAAAGTTGAACTCCTAGTCCTTTTTCCAAAGCTTATAAACCGTTCGGGCCGCTCCCTGATTGGCCAGGATGGAAAGTAGATATTGACCCGTTGGAAGATCTGACAATGACAGTTCCTTCTGGTCTGTCGTGATGGATTTTATCAGTTTACCGTTATAGTCTGTCAGCAGAATTGTCTTGTTCCCGATTTGAGGAATGGTGATCCTGCCGGTTGTGGGGTTCGGGTAAATGATACCTTCAGGACCTGTTTTGATGTCTTCCAACCGGGATGTGGCACCAACTTTTATCGCTTTTCTGGTGATTTTCCGGTTCGAGCCAATGTTGAGCAGGACAAAATAAATACCGTCTGCCAGACTATCCGCATTCAGGTTGATGTCATAAGAGCCACTATCCAAAATGGACGATTCATAGTAGGAGCTGATGATTAGCCCAAAACTATTGTAAACCCGCAGTGTAATGGTATCGGACTGAACAAGGTCAAAATGAATGGTTGTCGAAACTGCGAATGGGTTCGGGAATACACTCAAACTGTCTGTTGTCTGGGAAAAACCAGTTCCAACCACAAGAGTCAGAAGTACCGAAAGTAGAAATCGTATTGCTTTTTTCATGTGTTGGGTTTGATTACCTGTTTGAGAATGCTCCTGACCTGTAAAATAAGAAACTGGATTTCCTGATTCTTACGTTGATCCGTGAGTCAAATCAAACCATCCTTTCTCAATCCAGCAAATTAGAATAAAGTGTGAGTTGGAAGAAGTTGGAGTTGGCAGTGATAATGGTGGTAGTCTGTTTCATTAAACCGACCCGCGAATCGGGAGATTCGCATACACACGGACGAAGAGAGAACTCTTCGCCCAACTTAGGGCCAACTGAGTTTACATGAGTTTCAATCGCTCTTCCAAAACCTTGAAGGTTTTCGTGATTCAATAAACGGAATGAATTCGCAAAGGACCGTTTCAGGTTACAAAGAACAAACCTTCAAGGTTGAGCCGAGTTCCGATACCTCCGAAAAACCCTGATGAATGTTGGCATTACGGTGATTTTTTGTTTTTTCGCAGCGGATATGCGTTGTGAATCCAGGGCGAAAATCCTGCCTGACAGCACATTACCTTCTCTTTCAAAAGGATCACCGGATCCTGATCTTTCACATTTTCAATCGTATTCGATCTGTCCCTCATGCAGGCATTGGCCCTAAAAAAATCCGCCATTCTGATGGCTTCCATCGTTGTCCTGGTCATTCTGGCCTGGGAAATTCACCTGAGGCAAAATGGCTACGACCTCTCCTATTTCGACGACCCTGCCCTTTGGAGTCACAAACGGGATATGGTGTATGAGGATCCGACGAAGGCAACCGTATTCATAGGTTCATCCCGAATCAAATTTGATCTGGACATTGACTATTGGGAAAAAACCACCGGCAATCATGCCATCCAGCTGGCCAATGTGGGCAGTACACCACTCCCCATTCTCGACCATCTGGCCGAAGACGAAAACTTCAAAGGCAATCTTGTCGTGGATGTGACCGAGGGACTTTTCTTTTCTTCTGATCCGGGAAATGCCTGGCGCCCTGCTGAAAATCTGGCCTATTACAAAGACCATACCCCCGCACAGACGGCTGGGTTTTATATTAGTCAGGCACTGGAATCGCAGTTGGTGTTTCTGGACAAAGAAAACCTGGCGCTCAATGTGTTTCTGGATAAGCTGCCGATCGAAAACCGGAAGGGTGTGTTTCAGTTTCCGGGATTTCCGGACCAGTTCGGGCGGGTGATGTTCAACCGCCAGGAATACATGACCAACGCTTTTGCCGCCGATACGGCACAGTGCAACATTGTAAAAAACATCTGGGATGGCTTCCGGAAGGCCAGCAAAACGCCACCAGCCAGCGGTGGGAAACTGGATACACTCATCAACCGGGTAAAAACGGCCACCGACAAAATCAAAGCCCGGGGCGGTACCGTCCTTTTTGTCGGTGGCCGTTTTTACCCGGTTGATGAGTGTATCCAGTTTC
>DAIOVD010000086.1:0-16499 GCA_036759185.1 Catalimonadaceae bacterium
ACCAGATCGGGATTCCGTCCGGCATTTTCGCCGACCATGAAAAAGGTCGCCGATGCCCCGAACACATCGAGTTGATCCAGAATCCAGGGGGTAAGTCCGGGAATGGGGCCGTCATCGAAGGTGAGATAAACGACAGGTTCGGTGGTCTGCACCGAGAATCGTAATCCTTTGCCGAGCAATTTGATGATTTTCGGTGTTTTGGCGGGAACGATCACGAGGTTCTGGATTTAAAAATGAGATCTTTCTGGATAAACAACACCACCATCAGAAATGCCACCGGGTACACAAGCCCCATCAGGATGGGCTGCCATTCTCCGGACGGTGCCCAGTTTCGCGAAACCAGACAAAGCAACAGTGCCGCTACAAACAGAAATCCAACTTTGGTGAATTCCCAGTCCACTTTGAAATATGATAAACTCTTATACCAGGAGAATCCACACATTCCTGCATAACAAATGAGAAGTGCCAGAGCCGCACCCGTCATTCCATATGTGGGTACCAGCACAAAATTGAGTCCGGCATTTACCACCAGGCCGCCCAACGAAATGACGGTGCCCCACCAGGTCTTGTCCGAAAACTTGTACCAGAACGACAAATTGTAGTATACCCCAAACAGGAAATTCGCCAGCAGCAAAAGGAAGATGGCGTCCATACCCAGCACGAATTCTGGCTTGCGGAGAAACAGGCGGATAATAAACGGAAGGTTTCCCTGGATGCCGACCAGGGCGATGAGACCTGCAGCTACAAACCAGGTGAAGGATTTGGCGAGATAACTGGCGGTATCCTTTTTATCCTGGATGGAAAAGAAAAATGGGTCAGCCGCATACCGGTAGGCCTGGATTCCGAGGTTGATGAAAATGGCAATTTTGGCGCAACCGGAGTACACCCCGATCAGGTCCTCATTTGAAATGCCGGGATAAAATCCGGGAGGACAAAGATTCTCGAGCCAGATCCGTCCAAACACATCATTGCTTACACCCACAAGGCCCATCACTACGATGGGAATGGAAAAGCGCAGAACTTTGGCGTTTAATTCCCTGTCGAAAACCCAGGAAAACCGGGTCAGACTTTTTACCATCAGAAAAAACGACAGAAAGGACGAGGCGAAGTTGATGTATAATATAAGTCGGAAATTGATGCCCACCGGATTGAATTGATCAAACAGCGAGATGCCGGACAGGAACAACAGGTTGAGTCCAATGGTGAACAATATGGATCCCAACCGTACTTTCAGGAACTGGAAGCTTTGGTTATGGTTCCGGAGAGTGGCCAGGAAAATCCCCAGAATGCTGTCGGCCACCAACGTAAGCGAAACAATACAGAGGTCTGTGGATGTAAGTTCCGGCATCCGGTAACCAAGAAAGGCATACGCCACAGGAAACATCACAATGGCCGCCAGAATCTGAAAGGAAATGATTTTTCGCTCGGTACTTACTTTGTCCCCGGGGTTGTCGTTCGAATACCGGAAAAGCGCTGTTTCCAGGCCAAGCGGGAAGAGAATGGAAAGGACTGCGGCATAAGTGAGCACCTCCGACAGCATCGAAAAATCGTGCAGGCTCAGCCGGTCTGTTTGTAAAGGAAGGAGAAGATTGCCGATCAGCCGGCCCAGAATACTGGTGAGCCCGTAGGTGGCGGTCTGGCTGGCGAGTCGCTTTAACATGCAGCCTCAAAAAAACGAATGGAATTGCTGACAAACAACAGGAGATTTGGAGAATGGTGGATAAAGGCTGATGATGGTCATGAAAGCAGGCCGAAAGTCACGGTTTTCAAAAGAAAATTCTTCATAAGCGGTTTATTCCTGACCTCTTCCTTGCGGTGTTTCGGAAAATGCTTTTTATTCGCACCCGATTTTACAGTCAAAATATTAATGGCTTCACACAGCGTATCCACATCCAACGTTAATCTCTGGGGAGGAGGAGTAGAACCAATGAAAGCGAGCTACGGCAAGCTGATGATGTGGTTCTTCCTTATGTCCGACACTTTTACGTTCTCGGCACTTCTCATCACCTATGGTCTGATCCGGTTTTCACATCCTGCTTACGCTGGTCCGATGGATCACGCTGTATTTTCTCAGGAATACTGGCCGCTTCCGGATATGGTGTTCAATGGTATCCCGTTTTTACACGGGGTGCACCTGCCACTTGTATTCGTAGGTATCATGACGTTCATCCTCATCATGAGTTCCGTAACGATGGTTCTTGCCGTAGAAGCAGGTCACCGTATGGATCGCAACGATGTGCAGAAATGGATGTTGTGGACTATTCTGGGAGGTATCGCTTTCCTTTCCTGCCAGGCATGGGAATGGACTCACTTAATCATGGGTTCTGAAACAGGGCAGATGGTGGATGGAAAAATCTTCCATGGTGCCAATCTGGTTCGCAACGAATATGGCCCTCCGGCATTTGCTGATCTGTTTTTCTTCATCACCGGATTTCACGGAACACACGTATTGTCCGGCGTAGTGCTGAACATCATCATCTTTTACAATACCGTGATTGGAGTATATGATCGCACTGGTCACTACGAAATGGTTGAAAAAGTCGGTTTATACTGGCACTTTGTAGACCTTGTCTGGGTATTCGTATTTACCTTCTTCTACCTCATCTAACGCACGAAAAATATTATGTCATCACACGACAATCATCAATCAGCAACCACGGTTGCGCAAAAGCCGGACACCAAGGCCATATGGGTAACCTTCTGGATCCTTCTGGGTGTGACTGCGGTTGAGTTCTTAATTGCGTTTACAACGGATTCCAAGCCTTTTCGCCTGGTTACCTTCATTCTCCTCACGTTTGTGAAAGCATATTATATCGTGGGTAATTTTATGCACCTGCGTCACGAAGTGAAAGCGTTGATCTGGAGCGTTGTTTTCCCAATCGCCTTTATTGTCTGGCTTGTAGCGGCTTTAATTTATGAAGGCGGTTCCATTCTGGGATCCCACTAAAAAATGAATTTTCAAAAAGGGGCCAGAACCGGTTTGTTGTTGTTTATCACAGCAGGTCCGTTTCTGGTCTTTTTGTTTTTATACGTGTTTGGAGAAAATCACTTCGAACTCGATACCTACCCGTTGAAGCAGGATGATTTCTGTTTTTACAAAAAGGAGGTAAAAGAAGCCTTGCTGGTAGTTGATCAATCCTACGATCCTTCAAAGCATTCCCTTAAGGATTATGATAATGAAATGGAACGGCTGAACGTGTTCTGGAAAAAGATCAATTCATCCCCGGAAATTGTTCCTTTGATCCGGCCTTCATCTTTGGATTCCAACTCCACAGCCTGTCCGGATGGTCTTGTTTCTCCTTCCGCTCTCATCTGGCTTACAGTTGATACCATTCTGCCCATTCAATCAGCAAAAGGTCCAGGGATGAAACGTCTTCCCAAACCTCCAAGAGCATTTTTATTTGACAAAAATCAGAACCTTCGGGGTGTGTACGGGTTATGTAATGGTCTGTCATTAGACACACTGATGCTCGAATACAAAATTTTAACGAACCATTGATTTATGTCGCAAACGCTGTTTGATTCAGAAAAAGAAGCGCTTTACAGAAGAATTGTACTGATTGTTTCCGTCGCCATTCCGGCGGTGGTTGCTTTTTTAATTTTGATGCCCCAAACGGGAAAACTGGGAAATTTTGATGTGTCGGCTTTTCCTGGAATCAACGCTGCACTGAATTCTTTAACGGCGGTATGTCTTGTGATGGCACTCATCGCCATCCGGGCTAAAAACATCATCATTCACAAATCCTGGATGATGTTTGCCTTCGTGTTGTCATCCTGTTTTCTGGTGCTGTACGTGCTGTATCACTATCAGGGTCCACCAACCCGATACGGCGATACAGACCACAACGGAATTGTGGATGCCGCTGAAATTGCCGCTGCCGGTCCGATGCGTCTGGTTTATTTCTGTCTGTTGGTCTCTCATATTATTCTGGCGGCCATAGTGCTTCCATTTATTCTGTTTTCGTTTTACTACAGCCTGAGTGGGCAGATTGACAAACACAAGAAAATAGTTCGTTTTACCTGGCCAGTCTGGTTTTTTGTGTCCGTTTCCGGCGTTTTGGTTTACTTTATGATTCGTCCCTATTATCCGTTTTAGTATGAAAAAATATCTGCCATTTCTTCTCTCCGTGATTTTGTTCCTGGTGATCGGGATCCAAAACGGAATCGCCCAATGCGCCATGTGCCGGGCAACCATCGAAGCCAATGCAGCCAATTCGGATAAATATGGTGTTGGTCTGAACACAGGCATTTTATACCTGATGTGTGTGCCCTACATTGCGGCAGCTGTTTTGGGCTACCTCTGGTACAAGAACGCAAAAGCGAAAGGAAGTCTTCCGAAATTTCGTTAATCCCGTTCCGGAACTATCCGGAAACCTTAAAACCTTTTTAATTCATAGCCGGAATTGACACGCACCGTTCAATATGATTTTCAGCCTGGAAATCTGGAGCGATCAGAGCCGGCAAAATGGACGGCTTCCGATCTGGAACAGGAGGGAACCCTCATCAATCTTGGTCCTCAACATCCTTCTACACATGGCGTTCTCCGCCTGGAAGTAAAACTCGATGGGGAACTGGTGGTGGACGTGGATCCGCACATTGGCTATCTCCATCGCTGTTTCGAAAAACATGCGGAGGCATTGCCTTTCAATCAGATCATTCCTTATGTAGATCGGATGGACTATGTAGCGGCCATGAATTCCGAACATGTGTATGCACTGGCCCTGGAAAAGTGGCTGGGCATTTCTGAAACGATTCCACCCCGTGTTGAATTCATCCGGATTCTTGTGGCAGAGCTCAACCGGCTGGCTTCTCATTTCGTGGCCATCGGTACGTACGGACTGGATCTCGGTGCCTTCACTCCCTTTCTCTGGTTGATGCGTGACAGGGAACACATTCTCCGAATGCTGGAATGGGCTTCCGGAGCCCGAATGCTCTACAACTACATCTGGGTCGGCGGTTTGTTTTATGATCTGCCTCCAGGTTTTGAAGAAAAGACAACCGATTTTGTCCGCTATCTGGAGCCCAAACTGAAAGAGCTTGTTGACCTTTTGCTGTACAACCAGATCTTCATAAGCCGGACTGCGGGAATAGGTCCCATTCCTCGAACCCTGGCAGTCAATGCCGGGATTACAGGACCCATGCTTCGTGCTTCCGGCATCAAACGCGATTTGAGGAAATCATCAGGGTATAGCCTTTATTCGGAAATCGATTTTGAAGTTCCTATTGGACGTGGTGAGCAGGGGGTGATCGGCGATTGCTGGGATAGAACCTATGTTCGGGTGATGGAATGCTACGAATCCGTCCGGATCATCCGGCAGTGTGTGGAAAAGCTAACAGGTGAGTATAAGCGCACTCCGGATTTTAATCCGCAGTCGGTGTGCCCGAAGAAAATACGTCCCGCCGCAGGCAATTACTTTTTCTCCGGCGAAACACCCAGAGGGGAACTGTCCTTTTTCATGTCGGCTGACGGCAGATCGGATGTTCCCCTGAGACTCAAAGCGAGGACTCCTTCTTTCTGTAATCTGTCTATTCTCCCCGAAATTTCGAGAGGTCACATGCTGGCTGATCTGATTGCTGTTGTCGGCTCCATCGATCTGGTGATGGGCGAAGTGGACCGGTAGTTTTTTTAGCTTTTCTTTTTGGAGGAACGGCAGGCATCGCTGCAAAAGCGGACTTCCTCCCACACTTTTTCCCATTTCTTTCTCCAACTAAAAGGCCTTCCGCAGGTCTGGCAGATTTTTTCCGGAAGGTGCTTCTTTTTTACGTTTCTCACAGACGGTTCTGGTTTTTGTCGAATGCACTGTTTCGGGTATGTGTTTGAATGATCCGTTTGTTTTCTGCTCTCACCAGATCCGATTTGCGTAATTTCCATAAGTGAGCGGAGTTTTCAGAAAGGGGTTTGTCCGGATCAATTACAGGTTTCGGATAATCTCTACCCAACTCAAACGAATACAGAATCTGATCCATGGTCGTCATCCGCCAGGGCTGATGCACAAAGGCGGTAGGTACATTTCGAAGTTCCGGGATCCATTGTCGGATAAAGTCGCCATCCGCATCATGTTCAAGCGAGTTTTTTACCGGGTTGTACACCCGGATGGTATTCACTCCGGTTGTTCCGGCCTGCATTTGAAACTGTGGGAAATGGATGCCGGGTTCATAGTCCAGAAAGAGACGGGCCAGTGTGTAACCCCCTTTCCGCCAGTCGATCCCGAGTTGGTGACAAAGAAACGACACCAGCATCGCACGCATCCGGAAATTGATCCAGCCGGTCTCCTGAAGGCAACGCATACAGGCATCCACTAAAGGGTATCCGGTCTTTCCTTCTTCCCAGGCTTTTATAAGGACGGTATCGTTTTCATAGCCAATGGCATCATAGCCTTTATTGATGTTTTCAGTTTCGTATTGGCAGTCGACCTCGAATTTCTGAATAAAATGACAACGCCAGTGCAATCGCGAAAGAAAGGCCTGAATTGCCTGGCTGGATTTCGTCTGCTGGATTTTGTTTTGCGTCAGTTGATAAACCTGGCGCACTGAAATATTGCCCCAGGCCAGATAAGGCGACAAACGGGAACAGGATCGTCGGCTCGCCAGTGGTTTTGAAATGAACCGTGCATAGTCTTTTCCACGGCTCTCCAGAAAGCTTGTAATGTATGCGAAAGCGTTTCGGGTTCCGGCAGGTTGAAATGCTTTTGGATAATCCAGTAATGATTGCAGAAATTCAGGACTGAGTTGAAAAGGATGTTCAAAATCCAGGGGTTCAGATTGGCGGAACGAATTAACAATTACCGGACTTTCCATTTTCTCAAACCATCGTTCGTCCCAGTTTTGCCGGTTCTGAATTCCTCTGATGACACCTTCCTTTTGAAATTCGGTCCAGCGAACTCGGTGCTGCCTGCACCAGGTTGCTATCTTCTTGTCACGGTTGTAGGTGATTTGGGTGCTGCTTTCCTGATAACTGAATATCTGGTTGATGGAAAAGGTCTGGTTCAGGAACTCAAAAACCGGTCCGGCATCACCATAAAACAGATGCACTTTCTGGCATGGCAATTTCAAGACCTCATTCATTTCCAGCACCGAGAGGTATTGAAACTGAAGATGCCGAAGCGAAACATCGGGATGGGAGAGCAGAGAAGGCTCAAAAAGGAAAACGATGAGATACGGCAGGGACGAATTTTCGGCTGCTGCCAGCGGCTCATGATCCTGACAGCGAAGGTCGCGTTTCAGCCAGACCAGATTGATCGGTTTGCGCTCGGTAGAGGTCATTCGGTTTCCGATTCGTTTTTCCGGAGATGCTTTTCCACCACTTTCCAGTAGGTAAAAAAGGAAGCATAATAACCGGTAACATCTTCACAGATCCAATCTCTTGATTCTTCAATTCCTGAATAATGATGGTTGAGTGGATGCTCTTTATAATAAAAAGGAGAAGGGCCGGCCATGTTTTTCAGTTCTTCAAAGGATCCGGTCATGATCTGTATGCCTGGGATATTTCCACAAATTGTTGTCAGAAATTCGATGCATTTTTCTGAAACGGGATACCGTCCGAAAACAGATGGCTCCAGCAATAAAATCCGGTTGCCCGGTTCGCCTTTGTGCCATTCCGGGTCTATGTTGTAGTAGTTGTAGACAAAGGTCGGAAGGTCTGGATTCAGCGTTGGGATTCCAGTTTCCAGCAATTTGGTTTTCACTTCAAATTCGCCAAAGGAGGAGAATTCAGAAGGTATTTTCAGATTGGCTAATTCTTCATAGGTACAATCCAGATAAGTTCCGGTTTGGGAACTGCCTGTATAGCGGTTGATATTTTCCTGGTTGGCCATGTATTTCTTTCCCGAGTTGGATCCCGCCACCCATTGCCAACTGCAGGCATTGCTGGCCCAGTCGCCGTCCAGCAAATGATAGAACATCCACCGAGCAGGTGTTTTCCAGTGTGCCTGTGCTATGTTGCAGGTAACCGATGAGAGGTACATCCGGCAATGATTGTGCATGTAGCCGGTTGCATATAATTCCCGGATGGCCTGGTCAAGGGCTTCAATTCCCGTTACCGCATTCGGTAAGGCATCAGGCAATTGATGGTGAAGAACCGGTTCCTGCGTTTGTTTCAGATCCTTGTCGATGTTTTTGTTCTGCCAGACCCTCTGGAAATAGTCACGCCAGCACAATTCTTTCACAAGCGATTCCATGTCTTCCGTTTTGTAACCTCTGGCTCTAAGCCTCTGGTAAACCGTTTTGGTGCTGATGACACCTCTCGAAATCCAGGGCGAAAGCCGGGTTACAGCACCATTCGTGTAGTTCCTGGACTTCCCATAACGGACGGGGTCGATGGCGTCAATCCGTTTTAGAATCTCCTGATAACCCACCTGAAAGAAAGAATCCATTACCGCTTGCTGATTTTGTTCAGTGAAATGGAACGTTGTCTCGAACATCGGAACCGATCGATTTCGGGGTTGCGCTTTTGGGCATGTTTCTGGCTTACCCCACTGTTGACCCGTTTCCGCCAGCGTTCAAAACTGCTGCGCTTCAAAGAATTGCGCATGATGCCGATGACAGTAGATTCCGGAATCCCAAATTGTAAACGGATGGCATCGAAGCTGGTGCGGTCTTCCCAGGCCATTTCAATGATGCGGTCTATATCGGCAGGAAGTAGTTCAGGGGTGGGAATGAGTTGTTGCATTCGGTACAATTTCTGAATGCTAAACACGGGCAGATGCCGTCTTGTTTTGATTTCAGGGATGAATTGACGGTTGTTCTACGGTTGTGCTGGAAATGGGATTTTCCGGTACCCATAAAACGAAAAAGGCGACCCTGTGAAGAGTCGCCTGATGTATATAACGGTTCCGCTTAGCGGTTGTATTTCTTGTTGAATTTCTCCACCCGTCCGGCAGCGTTGAACGACTGCTTTTTACCGGTGTAGAAAGGGTGTGATGCAGAAGAAACCTCCATACGGATCATAGGATAGGTTTTTCCATCTTCCCATGTGATGGTTTCGGTAGAGGTCATAGTAGACCGGGTTAAGAATTTGAACTCACTGGAAGAATCAGCAAAAACAACTTCGTTATATTTTGGATGGATATCGGCTTTCATCGTCAAAAATTTTTCGGACCGCAAAAGTAGGAAAAAAAGGTTCCGAAACGTCATGGCATCCGGATATTTTTTCGACTTTTTTTAGACTGCCTTTTCGGATACCTTTGGCACCCTCTCAGAAATATGGCAATTTCCCGGGCAACCATCGAACAAATTACGCTTTCATCTGACCTCATTGGTCTTGTGGGAGAGTACGTTAGCCTCAAAAAAAAAGGAGCCAACTGGGAGGCCTGCTGCCCGTTTCACGAAGAAAAATCGCCTTCCTTTAAGGTGAATCCAGCCAAAGGAATTTACAAATGTTTTGGATGTGGAAAGGGAGGAGATGCCATTTCGTTTGTGATGGACATTGAATCTATGTCCTATGTGGAGGCTCTTCGTTTCCTGGCAAAGAAATACAACATCGCCATCGAAGAATCGGCATCTGACTTTAAGGAAGACCAGGCCCGGCAAACAGAGAAAGAGTCGCTTCAGATTGTGATGAACTTTGCACAGGAGTATTTCCACCGCAATCTTCACGAGCATCCGGACGGTATCGCCATTGGTCTCAGCTATTTCAAAGAGCGTGGGCTCCGGGCGGACATCATCGAGAGTTTTGGTGTTGGTTATGCCCTCGACCAATGGGATGGGCTGATGCAGGAGGCAGCTAAAAAGCAATACAGTCTTGAGCTTCTTGAAAAGGCCGGCCTCATTCTCGTGAACGACGAGACCCACAAAACCTACGATCGTTTTCGCGGACGGGTCACGTTTCCGATTTACAACGTTTCGGGGCGGGTGATTGCCTTTGGCGCACGGATGCTGGGCAGCGATAAAAATCAGCCCAAATACATCAACAGTCCGGAAAGTCTGCTTTACGATAAGAGCAGTGCACTCTATGGATTGTACCAGGCCCGGAACGCGATCCGGCAGGCCGATATGTGCTATCTCACAGAAGGTTACATGGATGTGATCGCCATGCACCAGGCGGGAATTGCACAAACAGTGGCTTCCAGCGGTACCTCACTGACGGAAGGTCAGATCAAGCTGATTGGTCGCTTTACGCAGAACCTGACCCTTTTGTACGATGGCGACAAAGCCGGTATCAAAGCGTCACTTCGTGGAATCGATCTCATTGTGGCGGCAGGTCTTAATGTGCGGGCAGTGGTGCTTCCGGACGGTCACGATCCGGACAGTTATGCCAAGGCTTTTGGTTCAGAAGAACTGGACAAATACCTCAAATCGCACACGCAGGATTTCATCGCCTTCAAAGCAGGACTGGCTGCGGAAGAAGCAGCCGGTGATCCGATCAAACGGGCAGAGTCCATCGATTCGATTGTGGAAACCATCAGTCTGGTTCCGGATGTGATCAAGCGATCGGTTTTTGTTTCCGAGGCAGCCCGTTTGTTCAAAATGAGCGAAGAAGCACTGACGGAATCGCTCAATACCCGGATCTACGAACGCCTTCGTAAACCAAAACCAAGGGTTCCGTCCTCTGAAGAGCCGCCTGTTTTACCACCACTGGATGACAGTGACAATCCGTACACCCAGGCATTTGAGCAGCAGCAGGTCACGCCTTTGATGGAACTGGAGCAAGGATTGGTCCGAAGTCTGATCCTGTACGGTCACAAGCCGATTGAGGATGATTATCTCATTGCCCATTATATATTGGAACAAGTAGCGGAACTGGAGTTGAAAACCGGAGTTCTGCAAAAGTTACGGGCCGAATATGCGGATCGTCTGGATTTCGGGGATGATATGTCGCCCGATTTTTTTCTGCATCATCCGGAAGAATTGATCAAACGGATGGTCATTGACCTTTGTGCAGAGTTTTATCAGCTAAGTCCGAACTGGGAGAATAAATATAAAATCTTTATTCCGACCGAAGAAGATCTATTGTCTACAGCTTTGTATGCCAATATTTTACGATTGAAAAAGCAGCATGTTCTGGAAGAAATTAAGGCTCTGGAACTGATTCTGGAAAACCCATCTGAAGAGGTAGATGATATGGAGGTTTTGAAGGAAATAATGGAGAAAAAACAAGTCGAAATGGCAATTTCCAAAGAATTGGGGTCCGTAATGAATTGAGTATCTAAACCACTTTGCCATATTTGCACCACGATCCAATACATCGAATGAAGAAAATATCCGCCCTGGGAATAGTTTTGCTGTTGGTAGCTGCGTTGATTTCCTGCAAAAAAGAAGAAACAGTGAAAACGGTGGTTGTGCCTTTTCCGGTTGATACCCTCAAAGCCGACCAGTACATGGTCTGTACCATCGACACCATTCAATATGTGGCGTATACAGACAGCAGTGGTGGTCCCAATGAAATTCGTTTGAAAACGAATACGGAGGAGCTAACGAAGATTTTTACAGAGGCCATTGTTCCCCGAGTCGGCCAACAGGCAACAAGAAACATGCAGTTAACTTTGTATGATTTCAAAGCCAGAAAAATCGGAAATTATGTTGGTGCACAAATTTTTGCTGAAAGCCGCACCGATCTGATTGTGAATTCGGTTGACATTGAAGAACAAAACTGGACGATATTCAATGCTACCACCAACCGGATTCAGGTTACGTCTGTGGACAGCAATTTTGCCAAAGGAAATTTCAATTTCAAGATGCAGAATTATGCGAACCCAACCCGTTTTCTGGAGGTGAAAAACGGGAAGTTTAAGGTGAGGATCCGGTAAAAACGGGTTGACAGAAAATGCGGACTACATCAGGAGTAGATCTGGGTTAGTTTCTCCACAATCTCTGATTGGAAAGCAGTATTTCTGAATGTGGATTTAGTCCTGGATCATTTTTTTCAGGACCACCTCCAGCCGATCGAAATTCTCTTCATTCTTATCCACCACATAAGGCTTTAATTTCTGGCATTCTTCGGGAGTATCAAACCGCATCGTGAAAATGAGTCGGGTTGAATTCTCACCCACCTCCTCAAATCTGGCAATAATCTGGAACAAGGGTTTGGAGTGGCGCTTCCAGGCAATCAGTTCCGGTGCCATAATTTGGGTGAATTCACACTCATTTTCATAATTGCCTTTATCCGGACCGTGCATGGTAAATCGCCACCGGCCACCAATCCGAAAGTCAAATTCGTGAAATGTATTGGTAAATCCAGCTGGTCCCCACCATTCTTTCAAAAGGACGGGGTCTGACCAGGCCCGAAACAGCTGTTCCCGGCGGACGGGGAAAATTCGGGTGCTTATGATGTCGCAGTCCAATTAATTAGTTAAAAGTTAAAAGTTTAGAGTTAAGAGTGCGTTTTTGGTGAGAAGTTATTGGTCAGACAAGGAATCCTCATTTGATTTGGATGTAATCCTGAATTTCCTGCATTTAAATTCATAATTCATAATTTTCAACTCCCGCCTTTCTTATTAAGAATTGTGTGACCCATTTTGTCCCGCTTGGTTTCGAGGTAGCGTTTGTTGTGTGGATTCGGGGTGATTTCAATGGGAATGGTTTCTACGATTTCCAGACCATAGCCCATGAGTCCCGCCCGTTTCACCGGATTGTTGGATATGAGATTGATTTTCCGGATGCCAAGGTCCCGGAGAATCTGAGCGCCCACACCGTAATCGCGTTCATCCATTTTAAAGCCGAGGCTTTCATTTGCCTGAACGGTGTCCATCCCGGCTTCCTGTAATTTATAGGCTTTCAGTTTATTGATCAGCCCGATTCCACGGCCTTCCTGATTCATGTACAGAATCACACCTTTCCCGATTTCATTCACAATTTCCATGGCACGGTGCAGTTGCGGACCGCAATCGCATCGGCAGGAACCGAAAATATCGCCGGTCATACAGCTGGAGTGGACTCTCACCGGTACCGATTCATTTTCTGCCCATGTACCTTTGATCAGGGCCAGATGGTGTTCGCCTGTGTTTTTCTGACGGAAGGCGACCAGATCAAAATCACCCCATTCGGTGGGCATCTGAACGCCAATTTCCCGCTCAATCAGGGATTCTTTCTGCAACCGGTATTCCACCAGATCGCTGATCGATACCAGTTTCAGATTCAGTTTGTCGGCCAGTTTCCGCAATTCCGGAAGGCGGGCCATTTCGCCGTTTTCATCCAGTACTTCCACCAAAACACCGGACGGACTCAGTCCTGCCAGACGGGCAAAATCCATAGACGCTTCCGTATGGCCGGTGCGCCGCAATACGCCTTCTGCCTGTGCACGCAAAGGGAAAATGTGTCCCGGACGACCCAGTTCTTCAGGACGTGTATTCGGATTAACCAGGGCTTTGATCGTCCGGTATCGGTCGGAAGCCGAAATACCGGTGGTGTTTCCCTGACCCAGTAAATCCACGGAAACCGTAAAAGCCGTTTCGTGTGTGGCGGTGTTTTTACCCACCATCATACCAAGCCCCAGCTCCTGGCAACGCTCTTCGGTGAGCGACTGGCAAATAAGCCCACGGGCTTCTTTGGTCATGAAATTGATGATTTCAGGCGTGGCCATATCAGCAGCACAAATCATATCGCCTTCGTTTTCACGGTCTTCGTCGTCCACTACCAGTATGACTTCGCCGTTTCGGATCGCGGCAAGGGCTTCTTCAATGGTGTCGAGCCGGATGTTTTTTTCTTCCATATCGGGGTGTAAAAACCGGATTATTTTGAACCATCCGGGGTGGTTCTCCTTCTATATTTGCGCAAATTTAAGCGCTAACTTCGAATGAATTTTTTCCTTTTTGATCCGGCTCAGGTTAGTCGTCAGCTTCAGCCATTTACGCTTACACGGCCCATCGCTTTGATTCGGGTCGGTATTTTCACAATGGCCAAACGCTGGGAGAAACTCCTGGCGTCCAAGGTACAGGTCTGCGGACACGATGTTCTGGAAAAGCTATGGCCCATTCCTGTCGAAAAGGCTGGAATCTGGATTCACCCAGCCTGGGTTCCAAATGAATTTGATGCCGAAATGGTCAAAAATCTGGGTCCCAATGAAGCTTTGTATCATGACGAGACCTTATTGGCCTGGCATCAGGACAGCAATTCTTCCACGATGGGTGACCATAAAGGCCATGAATTTTCTCTGGTCCGCCAGATCCCGGATGCACTGATCATCACCCAGCCCTGGCATATTTTTTCCCAAAACGGAAAGGTGCTCCGCTCTGATTTTGAACTGATCACCATAGGACGGATTTCAGCCGGCCTCACTGATCCGTTTACCCAGGTGTATGGCAAGGAAAATCTGTTTATTGAGGAAGGAGCCGATATCAAAGCGTCGGTGATCAATGCATCGGAAGGACCGGTTTATATTGGGAAAGATGCCCAGATTCAGGAGGGTTCCGTCATAAAAGGACCGTTTGCATTGCTCGACCATTCAGTGGTGAACATGGGCTCCAAAATGCGGCCGGATACCACCATCGGGCCATTTTGTAAAGTAGGAGGGGAGATCAACAATGCGGTTTTCTTTGGATACAGCAATAAGGCGCACGATGGATTTCTGGGGAATTCAGTGATCGGCGAATGGTGCAATCTGGGTGCCGATACCAATAACAGCAATCTTAAGAACAACTACGCCGACGTGAAAATCTGGTCCTGTTCTGAACGGAAAATGGTGTCGACAGGATTACAGTTTTGCGGATTGCTTATGGGCGATCACTGCAAAACCAGCATCAATTCTATGTTCAATACCGGCACAGTTGTCGGACCATGCAGTAATTTGTTTGACGGAGGTTTTCCGCCGGTCTATGTGCCTCCGTTTACCTGGGGAGGTCGATTGGCAGGGTTTGAGACCTATCGTCTCGACAAATTTCTGGAGGCGGAAGAGCGGGTATATGCCCGTCGGAAGCAGGTGATGGGTGAAGAATACAAAGGCCTTCTGCAACACCTGTTTGTGCGTTCAGCCAATGAAACGAGGGAACCTTAATCAGGTTTTTTCAATTCATTTTTTTGACAGGAAATAAAATCCTGTTCCGAATGATATGAATGAAGTTTGAGTTGAAACTTCCTGGGCTGTTTAGCCAAATATGATACCAGCGAGAGTCGCCGACAGATAAGACGCCAGTGTTCCGCAAAGGAGGGCTTTGAATCCCAGTTTGGCCAGATCGGCACGACGGTCTGGTTCCAGGGCACCGATTCCTCCGATCTGCATTCCAACCGATGAGAAGTTGGCGAATCCGCAAATGGCAAAACTCACAATCAGGAGTCCTTTTTCGGTTACGATCGGGAGGGCTTCTTTTACCACAGCCGGGTTGGCCGTAAGGTGTGAAAAGGCCACAAATTCATTGATCACCAGCTTTTGTCCCAGAAGGGTAGAAGCATTGTTGAGATCCTGAACCGGAATTCCCATTGTCCAGGCAATCGGGTAAAACAGTTTACCGAAGATCCAGTCCAGCGTGAGGGTGTCATCCATAGGAAGAAGCATCCCGAATTTCCCCAGAATAAAATTGATGCAGGCAATCAGTCCGATAAAACCAATCAGCATGGCGATTACATTCATGGAAATCTTCATTCCATCGGCAGCTCCATGACTGACGGCATCGATGATATTGGAATAGGGTGATTTTACTTCGAGGGTAACCTCGCCCATGGTTTCACTTTTCTCCGTTTCAGGAAAAACAATTTTCGAAATCACCAGCGCACCGGGAGCCGCCATCATACTCGCAGCCAGAAGGTATTCGGCCTTCGCTCCAAAACTCACATATACGACGAGAATTCCACCTGCAATACAGGCCAGACTTCCGCTCATACTGGCCAGAAGCTCACTTTTGGTCATCCCTTTCAGGTACGGACGAATCATCACCTGGGCTTCCACCTGACCCACAAAGGCACTGGCCACATTGCTCAATGCTTCGGCACCACTTACCCGCATTACAAAATTCATGGCTTTGGCGATGATGCTCACAATAAACTGCATTACTTTAATATGGTACAGAATGGCGACCAGTACACAAACCAGAATGATGGTCGCCAGAACGGAGAAACCAAAGACAAAGGCACCAGGTGTGCGGTAGGGCATACTGCCACCGGCAAAATTGTCGATCATCAATCCGCCATATACAAAGCCGGCACCTTCTTTGGCAAACTCCTCAATGTGGGTCATCTGGTGGCCCAGCCATTGGAACATACCTTTCACAAAGGGCACCCGCAAAATCAGGACAGCCAGAACAATCTGGAGACCAATTCCACTGGCGACAAGTCGGTAGTTAATTTGTTTGCGGTTGTTTGAAAAAAGGAAGGCGATTCCCAGAATGGTGAACACGCCAATGATTCCGTGCAGTTTTTCCAAGTGTGTCTGATCAAATAGGTGAGGGCACGAAGAAAGGACATCCGTCAGGAAAATCCTAACCCTACAGCTTTAAATGACGGAATCCCGTTTCGAAGAGGCTGACGGAGATAGGTTTTTATAGGAGAAGTTCTGATTTGAGTATCTAGAATTCTCCGCCTTGGTTGAAGTCTCCAGAAATCAACCGTCGTTTTCCCGATTCCCTTCTCATTTT
>DAIOVD010000087.1:0-16484 GCA_036759185.1 Catalimonadaceae bacterium
CCCATCATTACCCTTCCGTATGATCTCCAGCAAATGCCAGTATGGCTCTGCATTTTTCATAAGCGTTGTTCCGGGTTCCAGGAAAAGAGACCGAAGGAAGGCAAACTCGTTTCGCCTGAGGAGACAATCCAGTACTATGCCCAATGCCCGGTTGTGGGTTCCATCATCGGCATAGTGTCGCAGAAATTCCCGGGCTGTTTGTCTCATCAGGGGCATATTATCCGTTGCCTCGTAAAACAGAACCAACGCACCAGCTGACAGCCCGTTGCCGGATGCGAAGGAATCGTTGAGCAGCTTTTCAACTGTGGGGGAGGGGCCTGATTCAGACCAGGTAAGCAAAGCCAGGTTGTTGCAGGCATAGGAGTTACCATTGTCAATTGCCTTATCATAAAAATACCGGGCCTGGTCCAGATCCCGGAAATGGGTTTCATACAGAAAACCCAGATGGAAACAGGCATCGGGATGGTTTTCGGCCGCAGCAATCCGGTACCAGTGTTCGGCCTCATTCAGGTTCTGGTCTTGCAGATGAAACCGGCGGGCTGTGTGAAACGCTTCTTCCGGATCGGACCAGGAAGAATCCGGTTCGCAGGCAATTACAGGTTGAAACGCTGGTACTTTGAAACGATCAGGAGTTTTCCGTCCGAAAGAACCGGATGGATTCCCTGATGAAGAAGTTTTGAAACGGAATTGTTGAAAGGAAGGTTGAGGCAAGCGGAATTCCTGCCATGTCTGGAATGGATGCATTGTATTTCAATAGTTTAGATAAAAAATCCGCTACCATTGACGATAGCGGATGCGAAAATAAATGACGATCAGAATATTCCCAAATCGGATGTTCGGAAAATATGAAAAAGGACTATCCTTTATACTTCATTGCCCTGTGGACAATCTCCGCTTCAATAAATTCGTCACCATAGGGTACGAATCCGGAACGGGCGTAAAAGGGCATGGCCTGAACCTGTGCGTGGAGGTAGATGTCTTTTCCTTCTGCTTTGGCCAGAGGCAGAACTTCTTCGAGAATGGTTTTCAGGATGCCGGCACCCACACCAACGCCCCGGAAATTTTCCAGCACAGCGAAACGCTCCAGTTTATAGCCTTTGTCGGTTTTTCGCCAGCGGGCTGTTCCTGCGGCCCGACCATCAGCCAATGCCAGGAAATGACGGGATGTTTCTTCATACTCATCATATTCTTCCCGTTCGTCAACTTTCTGTTCCTGCACAAAAACTTCATACCGGATGGCTTTAATCACCGGCCACATAGGGTCTTTGGTATCGGCATTGCGGATTTTTAGTGTCATAATCAGGCAATCTGGCGGAGCTGCCGGATGATCAGTGCTCCGTTGATGAATACAATGGTAATGGAAAAAAAGGCACCGGCGAGAAGACTTTTTCCGGGTCCGCCAGCCTGTTCCATATCAAGTCCCTGGCCCTGAAGTGTTGCGGTGATCAGGTCGTTGGTCTGGAATAAAACATAGGTGCAGATCAGAAACAGAATGAAGACGAAAGCAGCAAAATAGGAGAGGAGATTCAGTCCGATACGGGTGTGGCGATAACCCAGTTCGATCAGAAGGCGGATGTCTGTAGAAGCTTCTGCCAGAATCAGTTTGAAATTCATCGCAAACATGATCAGGGCCAGACTGATGAAAATGGTGCCGAGAATGGCCAGACTCTTCATCACCGTATTGAGGACGGAGCCGGTTTTCCCTAGTTTGAGTCTTTCCTGATCGGTCACCAGCCGGTTTTTTTCCAGGTACGTAGTCAGGGCCGGATCCGACATTGATTCTACTTTCACGATCAGCCGGGAAGGAAGGGCCGCCTGCTTCTGAGCAATTTCCCGGTTCGACCATTCCATAAACGACATAGGCACCAGAATGGAAGCGATGCGTTCTGTGAAGCCAACGATCCGACCTGTAAACACTTCCTTGCCGCCGGGACCGTCGATTTCAACATCGAAGGAAACCTGTTTGATCATATCACGGGAAACCTGAGGAAGCCCCTGGCTGAGTGCAAAACCAAAATTATACAGGTTCAGAAAATCCTGGGATACAATTATGGGCAGATCCCGGGAACCCTGACTCCAGCGAAATTCGGGATTCTCCACATCCAGAAATCCGGGAGATACCGACTCGAAAAAGGCCATCGTATAAAAGTTGATGTACGACTTTGCCCGGATGGATGCCTGAAACTGATTCGATTGGATAAATCCCACACCCTTGAAAATCGGATTTGCCCGGATTTTGCCCATCTCTTCTTTCGAAAATGTCGACGTGGCCAGCCCAAGGGTATTTACAAGGCTGATCTTTTTGTTGAGTATGAGAAACTGTCCTTTGCTTTTCTGCGCATCCAGCACCTTTTCTACCTTCATGTAGGCTTCCAGTGCCGTCAGCATGATCGACAGACCCAGCATAAAAGCGAGTCCTGCCATCAGGAACTGCCATTTGCTACGCCGTAGCCAGAGTATTTTGGTGAGCAGAAAATTCATCGTGGTTTGAGAACCGAAACCAAATCTATTTTTCCCAGAATCAAAAGAAAAGAATGATGGATTGAAGAGTGAAGAGTTAAAAGTGAAGAGTTAAGTCGCATTTAAAAGAACCAGGCTTGCTTTCTTTGAACAAAAAATCTTGCCCTCTTTGAACTTTAAACTTCCAACTTTGAACTAAACTTTCTCCCCATTCACAAGGACGGTATCGATTGACGATTGGCCAAAGTGATAGGGCATAAAAGACAAACTTGGAATCTGTTTGGTGATCAGGAGATTGGCTTTGCGGCCCACGGCAATCCTTCCGGTTTCGTTCTCCAGATTCATAGCAAACGATGAGTTTACCGTCGCCGCATGCAGTGCTTCTGATACCTGCATTTTCAGCATGGTGCTTGCCATCGAAACCACAAACTCCATGTTTCCGCTCGGACAGGTACCGGGATTGTAATCACTGGACAAGGCAACCGGCAGGTCATACGCAATCATGGACCGGGCATCAGGTGGATGGATTCCCAGAAAAAATGCAGTGCCAGGAAGCAGAACCGGAATTGTATTGGAACCAGCCAGAAGAAGGAGTTCCTCTTCTTCCATGCATTCGAGGTGATCCACACTCACCGCTCCCAGTTTTACTCCGGCTTGTACACCACCGGATCGGGCCAGTTCATTGGCATGCACTTTCGGTTTCAATCCGTACCGAAGTCCCTGTTCCAGAATTTCTTCGGTTTCTTCCTGAGTGAAAAATCCTTTGTCGCAGAATACATCGCAATAATCGGCCAGACCTTGCTCCGCAACTGCTGGGATCATAGACTGGGTAACCAGTTCAATGTATTCATGTCTGTGATTAAACCGTTTGGGAATGGCATGGGCTCCCAGAAAAGTTGCCCGGATCGGAATCGGCGATTTCTCCCGTATCGACCGGATCACCCGGAGCATTTTCAGTTCGGCTTCCAGACTCAGGCCATATCCACTCTTGATTTCCAGGGCGCCTGTTCCCAGACGAATCAGTTCCTGCAGGCGATTCCAGGCAGCTTCGAAGAGGATTTCTTCCGGAGTTTCTTCCAGTCTTCGGGCCGAATTGAGAATGCCGCCGCCCTGTTCGGCGATTTCAAGATAGGTTTTACCCTGAAGGCGCATCTCCATTTCGTTTTCCCGCCATGCCGCAAAAACCAGATGGCTGTGGGCATCGCAGAAAGAAGGCAGGACAAACCGGCCATCAGCATTGATCCGGTTTGCAGCAAGACGACTGTTTTCAGGAACATCGGTTTCAAGTGAATCCATTTGCCCGAAACCCTGAATGATTCCGTCCCGGATCAGAAGCCAGGCGTTTTCGAGGAGATTGGTTTTGTTGAGTTCACTGCCCCGGATCACCCGGATATCAGAATGAATGGGTAGCCAGAGGCCTTTGATGTTGGTGATGATCGTTTCGCGGGACATGTTTTTACCGGTTGGTGCTTACCGGGCGAAAGAACGAATTTTTTTTGAGGTCGGAATCTGAAAAAATCAGGCTTTGCTGGTTTCTTCCACGGTGAAGAGTTGCTGAAGTACTTCAACCAGTTCTCCGGCATCGCCCCGTTTGCAGGCAGCTTTGAGCTGAACCACATGGGTTTTCATGATTCGCTGCATCAGGTTCTTTGTTAATTCCTCCGCCCATTCTGCCTGTTCCTCGCCAGCTTTTTTCAGAAAACGGGACATCTCCTCTTTCCGGATTTGCTCCAACGAAGATTTCATCTGGTGGATGACAGGAGAAACCAGCATCTCTTTCGACCAGTCCATGAATTCTTCCCTGCCTTCTGCCACAATCTGTTCCACTTGTGGAATTGCCGCTTTCCGGATGGTAAGAGCCTCACTTACTTTGGATTGGATCTGATCAATGTTGTACAGAATCGCTTTCGGATTGTTTTCGATGGCCGGGTCAATGGATCTCGGCATTCCAAGATCGATGAAATACTGATAGCCGGAAACGGTACTGTCCGCAACATGGTGGGTTTTAATCTGAAGATGATCTCCCGATAAAGCTGAAATCACAAGTGCCGAATCATGTACCGCATTCTCCCATTCTGAGAACGGAACAAAACGGACGGTATCGCTCAGGAGTTCAGCTGCTTTTTCTTCACTGCGGTTGCAGATCCGGAGATTGTTGAATCCGTTTTCGATCAGGTTTTTGATTACACTGATGCCGATTTCGCCCAGACCAATAACGGTTACCGGTTTTGATTTGTCAGTCAGAAGATCTTCGGCCAGTTCTTTGGTGGCATACGATACGGATGCCGAACCACTTCGGAAACTGGTTTCCTGAACGATGCGTTTGTTGAGAAAAAAGACGGAGTGCAGTAACCGGTGCAGAAACGGACCTGCCATATCCAGGTCAGCTGTGATCTGATAGGCTGTTTTTACCTGATTGATAATCTGAAAATCGCCCAGTACACTGGATTCCAATCCGATACCTACCCGGAAAAGGTGGTGAACGGATTCGGATGTGTTTTCAGAAATGTTGAAATACTGTTGTGCAGTGGCCGATGGTGTGGATTTGAAAGCTGCGATCGCCCGGATGACTTCCAGAGGATCGGTTTCATGGTAATAATAAAGCTCGGTCCGGTTGCAGGTGGAAAGCAGAAATGCTTCCTGAATATTGAAAAGGTCGCGGAGCGATAATAGAAATTCTCGTGTCTGAGAATCGTCAAATGCGAAACGCTCCCGGATTTCAACCGGAGTTTCCAGATGACTTAAATGAACCGCTTTTAGTGAATTTTCCTTGTTCTGACCTTCCATTTTTCGAGCTGCAAATTTACTATTCATATACGGAACCGAGGCTCCGAACTATTGAATAAGTTTGTTATTTAGAATTTATCTAAATAACCGAACTGGTTGCTGAGGCAATTTGCAGCCTTTGCCACTTGCCATAACTGATTAAGGTCAGTTTTAGTTTTGATTTTCAACTGCCATATAAAAGTTAAGCGCCTCCAAAATGGAGGCGCTTAATCCGTACTAAACTAAACTATTGAGGATTTACAAATGCAGTTGCCCACAATTGCGCTGTAAAATTAGCACAATGGTTTTCGTTGCAAAAGATTTTTTTTATTTTTTTGATTATCAGAGGCAATGTTGAATCCTTAGAATTCAACACTTACGGATTTTCCTTTCTTTTGATCCTTACTCCGCAAGCGAACATCATCACCACTTTCCAGAGTTTTGGTGATGGCGGTAAACGGTCCGGTCACAATTTTCTCTCCGTCCTTCAGTCCTTCCAGAATTTCGACCTGTTCAAAATCAGCTATGCCGGTTTTTACTTTCCGCATTTCTACTTTGCCGCCGGAAAAAACAAATACCACCTCTGATTTCTGGCTCGCGGCTTCTTCCCTCCGTTTTTCGGCTTCCGTTTGGTCTGCTTTGTCCTTTTTAGATGATTTCTTGTCTTGCTTTACCATCGAACGTGAAGCCACGGCAGAAAGAGGAATGGCCAATACATTGTCTTTGTGATTGGTGAGGATTTCCAGCGAAGCTGTCATCCCCGGACGAAAGGGATAGGTCCCCGGATTTTTCGCAACCAGATCTTTGTACGATGCCGGATCCAGCTTCACATCAACTTTGAATTCGGTCACCGTTTCAGCATTGGCTGTTTCCACGGCAGAATTTGCAATGGAGGTCACCACACCTTTGAATTTCCGTTTCAGATAGGAATACGAATCCACATCAATTTCAGCCGAATCACCCATTTGAATACGGACGATGTCGTTTTCGTTTACTTCCACCACCACTTCCATGTCTCTCAGGTTGGCAATCCGGAGTACTTCCGTACCGGTCATCTGGGCTGTACCCACCACACGCTCTCCCTGTTCTACATTCAGGCGGGAAATGATGCCGCTCATCGGGGCATACACTGTGGTTTTTCTTAGGTTTTCTGCTGCATCATTGAGGGTAGCTTCAGCATTCTGAATGCCGTAACGGGCCGACTCCATGTTGCTCTGGGCTGCCTCCAGTTCGTTTTGGGCCACTTCAAAATTTGCTTTGGAGTTTTCCCAGTCTGATTCCGAAATCACCTTCTGGTCATACAGTTTTTTGTTGCGGTCGTGATCCAGTTTTGTCCGGATCAACCGGGCATTGGATTGTGCCAGGTTGGCCCTCGTCTGTGAGAAATTGGCTTTGGCTGTATTCACGGAAGCCCTGGCCCTGTCGAGGAGAGACTGGTAGTTGTCTGGACGTATGCGGAAAAGCAGATCGCCGGTACGGACGGAGTCGCCCTCTTTCACTTTCAGTTCAATGATTTCACCCGACACATCCGCGGAGATTTTTACCTCCACTTCGGGCTGCACTTTTCCACTGGCACTCACTTTCTCTGTGATGGTTGCCCGCTTTACATCGGTGATCTCCACCTCCGTTTTGTCTTCCTGGCCAAACCATCCCATCTTTTTCCCTAAAAACCCAAATCCGGCACCCAGACCGGCGATGATGAGTAATATCCAGACCCACTTATTCATGGTTGTTTGTTCTTAATTGAAATTCAGTTCTTTACCCAGATAAAAATCAAGCAGAGCCCGCCGGATGAAGAAATCATACCGGAACCGTGCCTGATCGTTTTGCGCTTTTGCGAGATTGTTTTTTGCCATCAGAAAATCAACAGGATTCATCACCCCCAGATTAAAGCGCTGTTCTGATGAACGGAAAGATTCTTCCAATGCTTTTATTTGTTTTTCAATAGCCTGAAGCCGTTTTCTGGCAGCCTTTTCATTCGTCACGGCTGTTTCAATTGTTTGCCGCAAATTGTTTTTCTGCTGATCGAGCTGAAGTTGTGCATTCAGACGGTTGATTTTGGCCGATTCAATCGCATACCGGTTTTGCATATTGTTGAATATCGGAATGTTGAGGTTGAAGGAAAATCCCTTACGCAAATTGTTGCTGAACTGGTCGCCAAAGTTGAGATCCTCTGTCCGGCCAGGCCCAACGTTTGTAACCTGATTTACCACAACCGGAATTGAATTACCATTTAAATCCTGAACCAAAAATGGGAGCGGAGTCAGAAGCGGGGTTTCAAGAGTAGCACCAGCCACATATTTCTGTGCGACGGAAGAATAATTGGTAAACAACCCAGCCTGGAAATTCAGACTGGGATAGTATCCGCTTTTCGCGATTTCAATCCCTTTTTCGGCACTCATCACACGGGTTCTTGCCGCCTGGATCTGTGGTTGGTTTGGTTCAGCGACGGCATACACTTCAGCCGCCTGTTTTTCATCTGCTTCTCCAACCGTGATGGCGGGTTCCTCCACATCGGTAACCGATGACGGATCTACCTGCATCCATTGCGCCAGACTGAGTTTTGAAATTTCCAGATTGTTTTCAGCCAGCACGATGTTGGTTTCTTCTGTGGCCAGTTGTGCATTCAGGTCAAACAGATTCGTTGAAGGAAGTCTTCCGGCCTGCACCAGTTTTTCGGTCCGGTCGATCTGTGCTTTGGTGCTTTCAAACTGTGCTTGCGACGATTTTAAAATTGCTTTGTTGCTGAGAACGCCTGCAAAGGCTTCCACCACGCCCAGCACAATGTTGTTTCGGGTGGTCATTTTGTCTTCCTCGCTGGCTTTCACATTCAGTTGCCTTTGCTGGATGGTATTCCGGTTCTGAAAACCGCTGAACACATTCAAAGACGAAGAAAGTGAGAGGTTGTTGGAATTTACCTGCTGGTTGGCCACCACTGTATTGTCGTACGGGTTTACCGAACGGCCAAAGTTGATCGATTGTGAGGCAGCCGCATTCAGATTCGGATAGCGGTTCATTTTTGACTGCTCCAGATTGATTTTACTGGAAGCAATCGTGGCCTCTGTCTGCTTCATCGTAATGTTGTTCGACAATGCCGTCTCGATACATTTCCTTAGTGTCAGGGCTCCGGTCGACTGACCAAAACCCGCCACCGGAATCAGGAATACCAGACAAAGGATTCCGTTTTTCATTGACCCATTGGTTTTAAGTATTTTAACTGATGCACCCAACTGAGGGAGCCCAGATATTCAAGCGTGAGCTCTGCAACCGGAGTATCCATTTCTATGAACTGGCATGCCAGATCGTGCTTGCCTTTCCGGCTTACTGTCATCGTGGCAATGTTGCAGTCGTCATGTCCCAAAACTTCCGCCACAAACGCAATGGTGCCTTTTTTGTCTTCCGCTTTCAAAATTAAGGTATAGGTCTGTCCGGAGAAATTGGCCGTAAATCCATCCACCTCCCGGATGTTGATTACGCCACCACCCAGACTTTCGCCCAGAACTTCTACTTTTTCACTGCCCCGGGTCAGAACTATTTTGATGGAGTTTGGATGAAGGGTGGAGGCATTGCCAATCGAGCGGAATTCGTACACAAGTCCTTCTTTCTCTGCCAGTTCAAAAGCGCTCCTTATACGCTCATCATCCGGAAGGAATCCCATTAATCCGGCCAGAATGGCTTTGTCGCTCCCATGTCCTTCGAAGGTACGGGCAAAAGAATTGTAAAAAAGAATTTCGGCTTTTTCGGGAGTGCCGCCCAGAATATGGTGCGCCACGTTTCCTATTTTGACAACCCCCGCCGTGTGGCTGGAACTTGGACCGATCATGACCGGACCAATCATGTCAAATATACTGCTTCGTTCACTCATTGTGTTGATAGGAGAGGTGAAATACAAGGTATTTAAAACCATGCCAAAGAAAGGTTTTGTCCAATGGTTTGTTTCCCGTGTTTAGTGGCCAAATTGCACTTCGTTTTTCATACGATGGAAATAAAAGCGGAATTTTTCTGGAATAATGGCTGGAAGGAACCGGACAGCCTGAAAATGAGTGAAAACCGTTCCTTCCTTTTTGGTGACGGATTCTTTGAAAGCATGCGGTTTTATCCCGATCAGCTTACCGAACTTTGGCCATTTCATTGGGATCGTTTGCAAAGGAGCATTCGTGCTTTGCAGTTTCCCTGGCCAAATGAACTGACAGAATCATTTTTTCTTCGTGAAATTCGTTCCCGGATTCCGAAGCAAACAGAAAAAGACATCCGTGTCAAAATTCTCTTTTTCAGAACCGGTGAAGGTCGCTACACACCGGAAAACTGCGGACTGGCATTTCTCCTGAACCTCGATATCTGTCCGCAACCCTGGGTTCAGACCATTACAAAAATTGCCAAAGCGGAAACTGTGTTTCTTGGAAAACACACCTTTTCCTGGATTAAAACCACATCGGCACAACCTTATGTAATGGCCAACCTCGAACGCCACCAGCGGAATATGGATGACCTCCTTCTTTGTGATGAAAACGGAAATGTGGTCGAAGGCTGCTACTCTTCCATCTGTTGGCAAAAGGACGGAACCCTCTTCTTCCCTTCCCGTGATCTCGGTGGTTTCGACTCCTGCCACCGCCGGTTTCTGGAATCGTACTGGACCAAAACTGGACAACCATTCACCGAAACCATTCAGAAAGCAGAAGAAGTGCTGGCTGCCGACTGGATTTGCTCCGGCGGTGCTACCGGAATCCGCATCTGGCTCAAGGACGGAATCCCGTTTCCTTCCGAAGAATTTGCCTTGTATCCGCCCCGGCCGATGGATTATCCATCCTTACTTTGATTTCCAGTAGGGCATCTGCCGGCCTTTTACTCCTGGTTTCGCTTCAAATACATTCCCGGAAAGAGGGAACTTCTGCAGTAAATCCTGTCCAAGTCCTTCTCTTGCAGAGGTAATGTAGAGTATATCGAATTTCTCTCCACCGAAAGCACAGGAGGTTACATTGGGTGCTGCAACAGCCACCTTTCCCAGATACTGTCCGGTTTTGCCCGACCAGTGACTCACGCAATACCCGCCCCACATACCGATCCAGAGATCATCGTTTTCATCCAGTGTCATGCCATCGGGCCAGCCCAGTGAATCGGGTGTAATGCAATGCACACGGGGATTGGAAATTGCTCCGGTGGTTCCGTTGAAATCAAAGGCCATTACTTTTCGTGTGGGTGTATCGATGTAATACATCGTTTTTCCGTCTTTGGTCCATACCACACCATTGCTTATGCTGACTGAATCCAGGACATTTTCGGAGTTGCCTGTGTGATCGAGACGATAAAGATGGGCCTGCTTTGGTCGCTGATCGAGGTTCATGCTTCCCACCCAAAGACGTCCCTGCGGATCACACTTTCCGTCATTGAGGCGTTGATCGCTGCTGAGTGTGGCGGGCTGGTGTATTTTCTTTTTGGTTTTTCCATCCAGCGAAACCGAATAGATACCGTCCTGAAGCCCGAGGATGAGTTCTTCACTGAGGCTTGCCGGAACCAGGGTGCCGATCCGCATGCCACAATCGAATCGGGTTTCTGTTTTTGAAGAAGGAATGTACCGGTGTACCTTTCCGCTTTCGATGTCGACAAACCAGAGGCAGTTCCGCTGGCTGTCCCAAAAGGCGCCTTCACCCAGCCGGCAACCGGATGGCAGCGTGAGAACGGACGGTACGGGAGGATGAACCTGGGCATGCAGGGGAAAGAGAATCAGACCATTCAGTACCATCCATAAACCCATGAAAAGACGGATTTTAAGATTTGTTGACAATAATTTCAGACTCTTTTGCGTTTTTGATCCTTTCATTAAAAAATATGTTATCGGGATTCGTTTATTTTTGCGCTTCAAAACTGATACATTCAAAATGAAAAACCTCTTATCCCTGATGTTTGCCGGATTTATTTCAGTCGGAATAGCCGTCGCACAGCCAGCCATCAAGTTTGCTGATGAAAACCATGAGTTTGGAGAAGTGATCGAAGGAAAGCTGGCCAGCTATGAATTTCAGATTACCAACACCGGAAACCAGCCTTTGATCATCAGCAATGTTCAGGCATCCTGCGGATGTACCACTCCATACTGGACCAAAGATCCGATTATGCCGGGAAAAACCGGTTCCATCAAAGCGGCTTATAATTCGACCGGCCGCCCGGGTCCGTTCAACAAATCGCTCACCGTTGTTTCCAATGCCGGCAACGGTACCAAAACGCTTCACATCAAAGGAAACGTTGTGAAGAAAGAAGACAAAGTATACACCGAAGAGCAGAGGCAGAAATCACCAAAAATTGTGATTGAGAAATCTTCCTTTAAAGTGGGCAAACTGGAAGTAAGCCAGAAAGGAACAGCCCGAATCACCATCACCAACCGGGGTGTTGATCCTTTGGAAATCGATAATGTGACTAGTCCTTGTGGATGCACCACCTTCAGTATGAGCAAAAGTGCTTTAAAAGCAGGTGAGTCAGGTGTTCTGGAAGTGAACATCGCTCCAAGACAAAAAGGTGTTTTCAAAGAAGAAGTTTCCATTTCATCATCCGATATCAATACGCCAAGTTTCCGGGTTTATCTGGAAGGCGAAGCAGTAGAGAGTTTCATGCCCAGCAATATGAAGGAAGGGGCAGGTAGTAATGTTTTTAAATAGCCAACATTGTTGACTTTCAGACGGATCAAATTCCATACCCATTGTTCAGAAGCTCAATCCGGTTCAAAACGGGTTGAGCTTCTGGTCGTTCTGGCCCTGTCATTTTTCCTGCTTTCGGCCCCGGCCCATGCGCAGTTCTGGAAAAATTGGTTCAAAAAGAAACCGGAAGAAAAGGGCGTTCTGGGCGGTAAGGAAAATCTGGATGAACGAATCAAAAGCCGGACACTCGATGACGGCGAAGATGCCAAACCTTTGGTGTTCAAAGATTCTGCGGCCTCCGACAAACGGGTGATCCGCAAAAAGAAACCCAAAAAGAAGATGTTTTATGGTGTGATGACCAGGAAGGCATTCATCAAAAAACTAACTGGAAGAAAGATCACAGTTGAAACCTTCTACTACCTCAAAAAGGAGCAGGAAGTCCAACCTTACGTGAAAGACATTTACTGGCTGCACAAAAAGAAGAACAAGATTTTTGTAGGAGCCATCAATCCCAAAGACAAAGAATTCGCCAAAATCCTGCATGGGCCATACAAGAAAATGACCGATGGCAAAGTTGAGGAAGAAGGCATTTATTATTTCGGTTCCCGGCATGGACGCTGGATGTATGAAAAAAGCCAGGGCGAAGAGATGCTCCTGACCGACAAGGAGAAGTTTTACAAAGGATTTCCGAAAGAGTCGATCTTCTCCTATTTCGATGTGGATAAAACCAAAATCAAGGAAGTGGTGCCGATGAAGGCCGGTGACAAACATGGCGAGTACTGCAAATTCTCCGAAACCGGTAACATGTTGTCTGAAGGAAAATACGAATACAATGTGAAGGTTGGTAAATGGACCGACTACTTCGACAGCAACAAACGGAAAATGAGACGGCAGATCCAGTACGCCAAAACCTGGGATGAGCCTGATTTCAAACCGTATACCTTAATTGAGTACGATGAAAAGGGAAAGGTGGTTTACGACAAGGCCGCCGAAGACAAGAAAAAGCCCGCCGACCGAAAACCGGATCCCACAACGGAATTTTAGCCATGTTTACCTGGAAGAGAACCATCACCATTATTGTCTCCGTCGTTTTGATCGGACTGGTGGGTTGGATGATTTCGATCCGGCCTAAAGATTCCCTCGCCGGACTGGTTCCGGAACATGCCTCCTGGTACATTGAGATCGACAAACCCATTGATGTGCTGAAAGGAATTCAAAAGGGTGTCCGAATCTTTTCAGATCCAAACCTTACCGTTTTTGCCGAGTGGCAGGAGGAGCTGGCTATGGCTGATCAGCTTTTCAAACGGGAACCCCTTGTATATAAATACATCAAAAGTACCACCCTTGGAATTTCAGCCCATGCCATAACAGGCAAAGAAGCGGGCTACCTTTTTTACATCAATTATCCAAAGGCGGAACAGTCTGCCGTTTTTGCACTTCTGAAGAATGCCTATGGCAACAGTCCTCTGTTCCGGTTTGAAGAGCGGGAATATCTGGGGAAGCCCATTGCCGAAATTACATTCAAAAAGACGGGTGCCGTGTATTCGATTACCGGCTCTGATGATGCCCTGATCGGGTCGTTTTCCGGGTTTCTGGTGGAAGAAGTGGTGCGTAAATCCGGGGTTTTGTTCAAGCCAAATTTCGCTTCCCGATTGCGTCGTGATTCACGATATGCTGCATTTTCTTCCAAACCGGTCCGGCTGTTTCTCCAGCTTCGAAACGCACCCGATTTTCTGTTTCATTATCTCTCGCCATCACTTCAGTCGCTGCGTCTTTCCGGAAACATCGGCGAATGCATGATGCTGGGCTTCGATAGTCCGGACGGAATGGAGTGGAAAACTGACGGATACGTTCTCAAAGATCCAACTGCCGAGCGATCCATCCGGACGCAGCCACTAAGCCCGGAACTGGAGCGATACCTTCCGGAGCCTGCTGTCATGTCGTTTCATTATTCAGTCGATGATATCTGGAATGCTTTCCCCGGGAAGAAACAGGGACTCGAAAGTTCCTACGAACTGCTCAAAAAGGCACTGGCCAATGAACTGGTGATCGGTCTTTCAGAAGGAGAGGGGCTTAAGAAATACAACCGCATTCTGGTTACGCGAATTCAAAACCCGGCCATGCTGGATCAATTCCTTTTATCAGTATCGGATGTTACAAAGGATGCCGGCATTTACAAAGAGAATTACGGTGGATATCAGATCAGTCAGCACAGCAATCCGGCTCTGTCTTCCATTCTCGGTGGTCAGGTTCTGGGTGAATGGGTACCCTGTTTTTTTACCAGGGCTGGTGATATCCTTCTGGTTTCCGATGAAGTGGAAATGATTCGCCGGAGTCTCGATAAAACGCGGAAGACCAATGCACCAGTTCCGGACAGAGCCACCATATCGCACCATTTTTCGTTCATTCTTCATCCATCCAAAGCCATACCATTGCTGATGGAATCGGCAGCAGGTCCGTTTAAAACGCATTTTTCAGAGTGGATTCCCTTGTTCAAAAGCATGGAAATTATGGAAATGCAGGACCTCGGGGAAGAAGAAAATCCGACGGTTCAGTTTCGTATGAAATGGAAAATTTCCGGCACTGGGTCGGGTGTGATGAAGGAAGTCAAACGAATTTTCCTTGATTCCACCATCACCACTGCACCGGTACGTCTGGAATCGCACCGCACCGATCTACCATTCTGGCTGGTGCAGGATTATAAGAGACAGGCTCACCTGCTTACTCCCGATCTGTCGGTTCAGTTTACATTGCCCATGCCGGAGCGATGGATTTCAAAGCCCCAGATTCTGGAGGGATATCCCAAAGGAAAGGAATCGTTTTCGATCCTGTACCCTATGCCAAATGCCATTCTGGTGTCGGATGAAAAGGGAAATACGGATCAGAGTTTCTACCTGCACCTGCCCGATTCTCAATCTACAATGGATCATGTACGGGTGGTTGATTACGACCAGAGTCAGCAGTACCGGATATTCATTTCCAGCCGGTACGGTCCGGTTTTCGCGGCTGATCTCCGGCAGAAGTTTCTGGAAGGATGGAATCCCTGGAACAACAAAACGGCTCTTTCCTTTGCCCCAAGGCACATCCGGATTGGCGAAAAAGACCTGATTCTGATGCTTGATCTTACCGGTCGGCTCATGATGACCAACCGGAAAGCGGAAATGCAACCGGGTTTCCCTCTGTTTTTAAGCGGACGGATCGAACAGCCTCTTTTTATCGAGCCGGGTCTGGGACTCAAAAACTCCTATGTATACAGCCTGTCAGAGCTGGGGTTGATGGAAAAAGTGAGTCTGGAAGGAAAGGCAGTTTCATCGATTCAGCTGATGAGGCCGGAGAAGGAAACCCGTTTTCAGTTATGTCCGGATCAGAAGCAGAAAACATTCTCTGTGGCCAGGATCACTGGAAATAAAGTGACCGTTTTCGACCAGAGTTACCGTCCGGTTTTTGATTTTGAAGCGGTAGGAACGCAGCTTCAGGTTCAGCATTTTCAGTTTGGGGCCAGCAATAAGGTGTATGCCATTCTGGATAAGGAAATGAAAACCTGCTATCTGCTGGACGAAACCGGGAACCCCATTTCGGCCACGCCAATGGAGGCAACGCAACCCATCGATATTGTTCGCAAACCGGGTCATGACAATCAGTTCCTGCTGATCTCGGTTTTTGAAAACAGGGTTACCCTCCTCGAATTCGAAAAGGAATAAACCGTTTCCGGGCTCTTACCGGATCGGATTGATCCCCGTTTTCCAGGATTGTGAAGTAGAATCGTAGTAGTTCAACTCGTCCGGAAATTCGATCCAGCCTTCTTTGTCTTTAGCCCTGCTGTGGTAGAAAGGTCGGAGATCCTGCCCGTTCACCATTTTTTCAAACAGAACACCGCCGTTTTTTATCAGTTCTGCCGGCTTCATTTTGAATGTGTGGAAGATTTCCTTAAAGCCCCGGATCTGCATATGGTCGGGTGTGGTGAAAAATCCCCCGATGGCTGATCGCTTCCCGTACAAAGAAGGGGCGGGTCTGGAAATAAGAAAGTAAAACCCTTTGTCCGTTTCATGGGCAAAATGCCACTGGTAGGTTTTGGCTTCTTCCTGGTAATAGGCCTCAATTTCCGGCATTGTCAGATTGCCTTCCGGTTTTTTACAGGTCTTCAGAACCAGCTGAAGTTTTATGGCCTCCATCTGGCCTGATGTGAAATAGTCTTCCGGTTTATAACGGGAATCTTCACCGGAACAAGACCAAAAGGAAACCGCAAGTATGAATAGAAGGATGGATAACTGAATCGGTTCGAAACGTTTGAGAATCATAAGAAGAAAAACGTCGATTGCAGAATCGAGTCAGGATTGGAGTTGCAAACATACATATTCAAACGGGTTTTGAAACAAGGCGCCAATTCGTGTTGCTTTTAGCTCCATTTCGCTCCGCATTTATCATTCGTAATTCAATGTCGTTAAGTTAAGGAACAATTGTTTTTGAATAAAACTATGGATTGTGGTATTGTCCCGATGTAAAATCGGGACAAGTTCTGCGGTTAAAATGTCCTTTTAAGCATCAAATGCAGCTAGTTCAAAATCAGACTCGGTTTAAACGCAGAGTTAAAAGGAGAGAAAGGCAAGAGAGACGCCGAGTATTTCAATTTGT
>DAIOVD010000088.1:0-16449 GCA_036759185.1 Catalimonadaceae bacterium
GTTAAATTTGAGTCCAGTTTCTATCCGCCAAGTTTTGCACGTAGCTGGGATTTGTATAATGAAGCAATGACCTGGGATACTACCCTTACCGGTACTTCTCCGCAAGTAACATTCAGGAAAGGAGGAAATTATATTTCAGAAGTTGTGGTGTATTCCCGTGAAGGAAGTCATTATTGCAGTGACACGGTAATGCAAAAGTTTACCATCACTCCTTTGGGGCAGGTATTTATTCCAAATCTTGTGACAGACAACCAGGATAGCCGGAACTCCGCTTTTATTATTACAGCAAGAGATGAGGATGGTAATATTCTGAGAGAAATCAAAGAAGGTAATCTTACAGTCTTTAATCGCTGGGGTAAACAGGTATACCAGAAGGATAACTACAACAATGAGCTTAATTTTGATAAGCTGAAAGACGATCTGCAGGACGGTATCTATTTCTTTGAATTCACGGTTTCCCGGTACAATTACAAAACCGGAGGCTGGTTCAGGATTACCCGATAAAATAAACAGAAGCCACGCCAGAAACGTGGCTTTTTTTATGAACTCAAACTGGCGAAATGCATGGATCCTTATGCGGATTCCGTTTTCGGTATACTTAATGCCAGTTTTCTGGCTTAGTACTTCGGTCTTACCTGTTGCAGGTTGGTCCTGGAGTTCCGTTGCCTCTGTTTTTGTCGTTTTGCACTTGTTTTTGTATCCTGCCAGTAATGGATATAATTCTTTAATTGATCAGGATACGGAACCGGTAGGGGGGATCAGAAAACCGCCTCCTGTGACTGTCCATCTCAAGGTGTTGGTTCTGATCTTTGATGTTCTGGCAGTTGGACTGTCGTTCTGGATCGGCCTGTATTTTGGATTTTGTGTATCGGTCTATTGGTTGGTAAGCAAAGCCTACAGCTCACCTTCCATTCGACTGAAAAAAATGCCGGTTGTTTCCTGGTTGGTGGTCTGTCTCTTTCAGGGAGGATGGTCTGTGTACATGATCTGGTGCGGAATTTTGGGGAATGATTCTATCCTGGATACGCCGCATATGTGGTTTTGGCCATTGATCGCAACCTTATTCCTGGCCGGATCTTATCCCATGACACAGATTTACCAGCACGAAAGCGATACGAAACGGGGAGACAATACCTTATCTGTTATGCTGGGTGTGAAAGGAACCTTCCTTTTCTCTTTTGTTTTCATTTTTTTGGGAGCCGGTTTATTGATGTTTGCCTTCATAAAATCAGAGGAGCCAATGGCCATCCTGATCCTTCTTTGTGCCACAGGACCTTCTTTTTATTATTTTTTTTCCTGGGCAAAAAAGGTGTGGACAGATGTGCGGTTCGCTGATTTTGAGCATACTATGCGTTTCAATTCAGTGTCGTCCCTTGGTTTGTCAATAGGGTTTATTCTGTGGACCTGTATAAAATTCTTCAGCATTTCTCTTGATTTGCACCCTTAACGTTCTTTCTATGCAGCATTACGAAGTCAAAGGCAATAAAGATACCCGCTCCGGGTTTGGGGCTGGCATGATGGAATTGGGTGCCACCAATCCGGATGTAGTTGCCCTTTGTGCCGACCTCACCGGCTCTTTAAAACTAACCGATTTCGCCAAACAATATCCGGAGAGGTTTTTTCAGACCGGAATTGCAGAAGCGAACATGATCGGAATAGCAGCTGGTATGACAATAGGAGGGAAGATTCCCTTTACCGGCACATTCGCCAATTTCTCAACAGGAAGGGTGTATGATCAGATCCGGCAATCGGTGGCCTATTCCGGAAAGAACGTTAAGATATGTGCATCTCACGCCGGCCTTACGCTTGGGGAAGATGGCGCCACGCATCAGATTCTGGAGGACATAGGGATGATGAAAATGCTACCGCATATGACGGTCATAAATCCCTGCGACTTTAACCAGACAAAACAGGCAACTCTAGCCATTGCCAAATGGAACGGTCCGGTGTATCTCCGATTTGGCAGGCCGGTTGTTCCGATCTTTATTCCTGAAACAATGCCGTTTGTGATTGGCAAAGGTATTGTCCTGAGTGAAGGAGCCGATGTGTCTGTTTTTGCTACCGGCCACCTGGTTTGGGAAGCTCTACTGGCTTGTCAGCAACTGGAAGCAGAAGGTATCTCGGCTGAGATCATAAATATTCATACCATTAAACCTTTGGATAGTGAGTTGATTCTGGCATCTGTTCGCAAAACAGGCTGTGCTGTCTCTGCCGAAGAACACCAGCTGAATGGTGGATTGGGTGACAGCATCGCCCAGCTTCTTTCACGGAACTATCCAAAACCATTGGAAATGGTCGGTATGGATGATCAGTTTGGAGAAAGCGGTACACCTGAAGCTCTGATGGAAAAATACGGTCTTAATGCCAGCAGCATAGTGAAAGCAGCCAAAAAGGCCATCAGCCGGAAATAATAAGAACCAAATCGCAAAAAAGTGGTTATTTGATCAGAAACTTTGCCGGAAATAAATTCCAACAACGATTATTTTGATTTCGACCCTTTTTGTAGAATAATCTTTGGTTAAGTATCGAAAAAGAAATTAGCTTTGCCTCCTTCATAAATCTCGTTCATGAGCACTCAAAAGTTCGATCCGATCGACAGAAAAATATTAAGTATATTACAGGACAACGGTAAAATTACAAATGCTCAATTGTCAATTGAGGTTGGTCTTTCCCCGGCTCCAACTCTGGAAAGGGTTAAAAAGCTGGAAAAGAACGGTGTCATTGAAAGTTATCATGCCAATCTGAATAAACAGGAAATAGGGCTTGGGGTGACAACATTTGTGCACGTAGCCTTGATTGGTCACCGGAAGAGTATTGTGGATTCGTTTGTACTTCAGATTGTTAATATACCGGAAGTTGTCGAATGCCATCACATTACCGGTCAGGGAGATTTTATCCTGAAGGTGGTTTCAAAGGATATTTCCAGCTACCAGAAACTTCTGGTGGAGGTGATCAATGAAATTCCTGAGATCGATAACACTCAGTCAACCGTTATTCTTTCCACATTTAAAGAATCCAGGGTTATGCCGATTCCGGATGAAGAGAAAGAATCCGAAGATGATTCTGATTCATCAGCTGACGACCGGAAAAATCGCAAAAGCCAGGTAAAAGCGAAGGTGTAATCCTTACGTTCCGGATGATTCCGTATCAGGTACTTCAGATCGCACAGTTTTGCAAAGAGGCTGGCATTCTGAATATTGTTGCCAGTCCAGGTTCACGATCTGCCCCAATCCTGTTGTCGTTTGTTCGGATGGGAGGTTTTCTCATTCATATGGAAATGGATGAACGTTCGGCTGCTTACAAAGCAATTGGACTCAGCCTTGGATTGAACAAACCCGTCGCAATTTTCTGTACATCCGGCACAGCTGTTCTCAACTATGGCCCTGCTATTGCGGAAGCCTTTTATCAGAATCTTCCTTTATTCGTTTTCACTGCGGATCGACCGCCGGAGTCTATTGACCAAAACGATGGGCAGGCTGTCAGGCAGAATGGAATCTTCCATCTTCATACCAAGTTCTCCGGTACATTACCCACATCTGAATCCGGTTCAGAAGTGTTCACGTTCACAAGGCGGTTGTTGAACCAGGCGTATCATTCAGCAACCAGCCTTCCTCAGGGACCGGTTCATCTTAATGTTCCGCTTCGTGAGCCTTTGTATCCCCAGGAACCGGTTGACTTCGGTCCTATAAATGCGAGCAATCAATGGATGGAGCCAATGGTTTCACATCAGAAACTGGAGCGGGAAGTCTTAAGCCCGTTACTAGATCTGTGGAACAAGACCGGAAGCAGGCTGCTCATTGCAGGACAGCACCGACCTGATGATGAATTGAGCAATGCCATCAAGGCTTTGTCAGAATACAGCCATTGTCCTGTGTCAGGCGATTTCCTGCACAATCTCCACAATCATCCCGGCCTCATAAAATCTGCTGATTCATTTCCTGAGATCTTCTGGAACTCACCGGATCTCGAACCTGAAATTCTTATCACCATTGGAGCGGGATTGTTGTCCAAATCAACCCGGGCTTTCCTGAAAAAATCGAAACCCAGGTATCACTGGCATATTCAGGAAAAGGGTTTTCCAGCCGATCCGAACGGTACCATCACCCATCATATTCAGGCAGATCCCACTTGGTTTCTGACCAAACTGGGAGAAGCATCCTATTTTACAGTTGAAGAAAAGCAAAACGAATCGAAACGGTATTTTCAGATCTGGAAAGACGCAGAGCAGAAAGCCAGAGAGATCACAGAAGAGTTTGCCGGAAATGTTGCCTGGAGTGATTTGGCGTCAGTAGAAATACTCACAAGGGCACTTTCAGTAAACCTGGTCTTGTTTGCAGGCAATAGCATGTCAGTTCGTTACCTGCAATGGTTGTCTTTCCGGATTCCATCCGGTATTCCGGTTTTTTCCAACAGAGGTACCTCCGGAATAGATGGCTGCCTGTCAACTTCAATAGGCCTTGCATTGGCGCATCCGGATCGGATCATTCTGGCTGTTCTGGGTGATATGAGTTTTGTGTACGACAGAAATGCTCTCTGGACAAAGTCAGTTCCTTCAAACCTCCGGGTTGTTGTCCTGAATAATGCAGGTGGAAATATATTCCGTATTATTCCAGGATCCGGTTCCATCCCCGAGCTGGATGAATTTTTTGAATTGAATCAACCCTTTTCTGCACGGAATGCTGCGTTGGAAAGTGGTATGGATTACTATGAAGCACGGGATGGAGATTATCTGGCTTTTGTCTGGAAGGAATTTATTTCAAATCGTGGCCCCGCAGTGATCGAATGTTTTACCGATCGGGTTGAAAATGCCACTGTTGTGAAGCAGTTTAAACAATATTTGAAGGCAAAATGGTAAATCCTTCTGAGGAAAATCCCTGGCAGACGCTGAGTGTCAGGCAGGTATACGACAATCCTTGGATTCAGGTGAATCACCACACCGTTCTCAATCCTTCCGGTAACGAAGGAATTTACGGAGTCGTATCATTTAAGAATCTGGCTATCGGTGTGGTGGCAGTGGACGAAGACCTGAACACGTTTCTGGTAGGCCAGTACCGGTACACACTCAAACAATACAGTTGGGAGATCCCGGAAGGAGGGGGTCCGTTTGGAGAAGAGCCCCTGGCCACAGCGCAACGTGAACTTCTGGAAGAAACCGGACTTACTGCAACCAATTGGTCACTACTCACACCCATTCACACATCTAATTCCGTAACAGATGAGGCTGGATTTGTTTTTCTGGCCACCGGATTGATTCAGGGAGAATCAGACCCTGAAGAGACAGAAGATCTTCGCGTTTGGAAATTACCACTTTTAGATGCAGTCTCAATGGTTGAAAATAGCAAGATTACCGATTCTCTCAGCATTGCGGGCCTTTTGCTTGCAGCCCGAAAACTTGGGGTTTAGGATCGGTGAAAGAAGGAATAAATTCTTTCTGAAAATCTACGAAATATGAATCGTCCAGCCACCTTGAGTAAAACTAGTGGCTTTTCTGGGTTCTGGTGTGGATTCAGGTTCAGGACTAGAGACAACAGGTGGATTCAGTTCTTCCTGTGTTTTGAGCCTTGGTTTGCCATTTTCCCAAACCAGCATTTCAGGGTGAATAATGTTTTTATGAGCATCAACAAAATGCGGAAACGGAAACTGCCAGTATGGATAGGGCGCTTCTGTTTCGGGTAGTCGCTGTTTGGTTTGATGTTCGGTTTCTTCCGCTGCCTTTATTTCATTTTTCCAATAAAATGCCGCCATGGAACCCGCCAGCAATCCCATCAGGTGACCTTCCCATGAAATATGGGTTTGAGTAGGAGCGAGGCCATACACCATTCCGCCATAAAGAAAGGCGAGTCCTCCAGCAATTACCATTGTTTTACGCCCCAATCTTGCAAAGCCTGCAACCAACAGAAATCCAAGCAAGGCATACACCCATCCAGATGCTCCAATTACAATTCCGGGTCTGGCGAAACACCAGGTCCAGAAGCCGGATAACAAAAACGTGAATCCATACACTTTCCAGAAAATCTGAGGTACAATGTTGTAAATCAGAACACTGAGAAAAACAAAGGGCAGCAGGTTTGACATCAGGTGAACACTGTCTGCATGCAGGAAAGGAAAAAACAGGATGCCGGCTAAACCTTTGAATTCTCTTGGTTCCAGACCGAGGAAGGCAAAGGAGCGGTGTGAAAGCCATTCGGACAGTTTGACAATTGTCATGAGGCCCGCCGCCAGCAATGGTGGAGTAAGCGAATACAGGAACCTTTTTTGAAAAGGCTTAGTCGCTGATGCTGATTGATTTGGAATATTGCTCATGAAGAGAATGAAAAAATGACTTCCGGCTTTGAAAAATTACTGGCAATATTGAAGCCAAATTTCAGTCATATGCATATTGCGGTTGCGGGAAACATTGGAGCCGGCAAATCAACTCTGGCCCAAAAGCTGGCCCAACATTATAAATGGGAAGTCTTCTATGAATCTGTTGACGACAATCCCTACCTCGAGGATTTTTACTCGGATATGCATAAATGGGCATTCCATCTCCAGGTGTATTTTCTAAGTACACGGATTCAGCAGGTGCTTGATATTCAGTCGGCTCAACACACCATTATCCAGGATCGTACGATCTATGAAGATGCGGTGATCTTTGCTAAAAACCTGCATGCTTCCGGACACATAAATCCAAGAGATTACGCCAATTATCTCAATCTCTTTGAAACAATGACGGGTTTTGTGAAATCGCCTGACCTGCTCATTTATCTGAGAGCAGGTATGCCGACACTTGTAGAGCGCATTGAAAAACGAGGCCGCGGGTACGAGAATAATATTAAACTAGAATACCTGCGAAAGTTGGGAGACGCCTACGAAGAGTGGATCTCAACCTATAACAAGGGCAAACTATTAATTATCAATGCCGATCAGCTTGATTTTGTCGCCCGCCCGGAAGACCTTGGAAAAGTGATTGAAAAGGTGGATCGGGAACTTTACGGAATTTTTTCAAACGACAAAGTCTGACGGAATTTACCATCCCGCATTTCAGACTCTGCCATTCTGCCATTTGGATGGTGTCATAGAAAACGATTTTCAGTCCAACAAGTACAATTGTGACTTCTGCATCAATTGATTCAAAAGGTATTTACCTTGTCATAGAAGTAGCTTTCGTATTGTATTGACTAATATTTTTTCATGTACCAATGGCTTTTCCGGAATTTCAGGAACCGGCAGCTCGCCTTTCATCGCATCCACACAATCATCATCGTGTTCATACACCCTGATTCCCGGAACATTGTGGAAATTTCTTGCTGCGTCTGAATTCAGAAGAACCGGTACACCCGCCATCATCAATTCCGGGATTTTTGTCAGAGAACCAGTGCTGATATTCTGGTGAATCCAGCAAAAGGAGCATTCCTCCAGCATTTCAGCTAAACGCTCATTGGTCAATGTGCCGTGCAAATGAATGTTGGGATTCTCCGGAATATGTGGCGCCAGACTTTCGGTCAGGTATCCGGCCACATGCAATTGTAAAGGACTGTCCTTTAAATGACGGTGAAAAAAAACAATCCGGTTCAGCATTCCATCAAATGTCGGTTTGTTTCCGGCCGTACCCATCAGCAAAATCATGTTTTCCTTCGCCTTCTGTTTCCGGTTTTCCCGGATATTAAGCAGGTATTCCGCAACTTCTGACGTTGGATAGTATGGTAGGAACTCAGCATCCAGACCGAATAACTTCAGAAGGTATTGCTCTTCCCTTGAAATGGTGAAAATAGAATGGCACTGACCCAGACTTTGAAGTTCTTCTTCGAACCAGTATGGTGCCAGCCTACCGGTAAAGTCAGAAGCCTGGCCCTGAACCAATGATTCCAGATTGTGTGGAAGCCCAATCACTTTCAAACCCATGTCACGGGCAGCATAACTCATCAGATAGTTTTGCTGGCGACTGCTTTCCCACAGAAGGAGCTTGTGAGTCTGAGCATAATACTCCATCGTTTGCTGCCTTTTGTAGTAATTAAAGCCCAGTTGGGTTAGCGCTGTTTTGTTGAGGCTTGACTGGATTTTATGCTGATTGAGAAGCCGCAAACCCTCCAGTGCTGCAAATTTCTTTTGAAATATCTGGGTGATATCCGGCTGGTAGAATTCCTGGCTGATCTGGTTTCCATCCAGTATTTCGGAAATCTGTGCGGTTCGTTTACAGCCGCCGTCGCCCCATGGATCGGCCGCAAAATGCGAATGTCGGAGAACCTGTAGTTGCTTCACGGTGATTTAATGCCGCAATGTAATAGAATTTGATGGTTTGGTTTTCTTAGGTTTGCCGGACCAAACGGACTTCAACGTGTACAGAATCGTTTTTAAAGGACTGATTGATAAAGTAATTGCACTGGTCGGATTGCTGGTTGCCAGTCCGGTTTTTGTTGTGGTAACCATTGGTTTATACATTGCAAATCAGGGAAAACCATTTTTCTTTCAGAGAAGACCAGGGTTGAATGGCCGTATTTTCTCCATCATAAAGTTCAAAACCATGAACGATCGGAAAGGAGAAGATGGTCAGCTTTTGTCTGATGCAGAACGATTGACTGCTGTTGGAGCATTTGTAAGGAAGACTTCCCTTGATGAAATACCTCAACTCATCAATGTCCTGAAAGGAGACATGAGTCTGATCGGACCCCGCCCACTTCTGGAAGAGTACCTGCCACTTTACAACGACCGCCAGAGAAGACGGCATGAAGTCAAACCCGGGATAACCGGTTGGGCACAGATCAACGGACGGAATACTGTGGGTTGGAGCGAAAAGTTTGAAATGGATGTCTGGTACGTGGAAAACATCTCCTTTCTGCTCGACTTGCGGATATTATGGCTCACAGCTATGAAAGTAGTGAAATCGGAAGGGGTTAATTCTGCCACCTCCGCGACAATGGAAAAATTCCGGGGCAACAATCAGGCTGTTAACGGACTGTAAAATTTCGGCAACCTGTTAATAACATTCCCGGCTTGCCAGAACTCGAAACCGAATTGGGTGCCCAGATATAGCCGCCTTCCAGTTGATTCCCCCATAAAATGACCAGATCGCATTCCTTATTGCGATTATAGTTCGGGTGTATATTTTCACCCAACATGCCATAGTCCATCCGTTGTGGCCATTTCCAATCAGATGGAACCTCGTTTGATGGCCACTCCACCTGAATATGATTCACAACCAGATTTTTTATTTGCTCCGCCACAATGGAAGCCCGTTGTTTTCTTGTCGCAACCGGCAGCTTAATGAAGAGATGATGTCTTGTTTTGTCAGTGAACGGTGAAGGATCTTCCAGCCAAGGGTAACGCAACCGGATATTGCGAAGCTGAATGTTTTCCACAACAGTTCCTTTTTGCGCCACCAAAAGAATTCTTCCCTGCGTGGAACAAGAAAAGTCCTGGATACTAACATTCCGGATGGTACCTGCTTGTCCACTTTCAGGTTTCAAAAGATGGAGATGGATAGGTTCAGTAAGAATAACCGGGGCGTTATTGTCTGCCAGAATGTTGCTGATCATCACATCACTGATGTTTCCTCCGTTTTCAGAAAGCAGTCCGATGGCATTACCCGATCCCTGGATGATGCTATTGGAAAAGAGGAACTGCCTGAAATCATTTGCCGATGCTTTGCCGATCAAAAAAGCTGTACCGGTTGCCTGAAGAAAACAATTACTCACCATCACGCCAATGCATGAATCGCTATCTGAAGTGGTGGAAAATGAGATTCCGTTTCCACCTGTTTCAATCCGGGTATTCTGAATACGAAAGGACTGTCCACCCTGAATGGAGATTCCATCTGCTTCAAAATTCAACAATGAACCGGAAATACGAATGCCATCGACAGTAGTGTTCCGGCATCGGAAAAATGAAAGGCTGGATCCGCTGCCATTCTTTACATGAATTCCCCGGATTTCCACCATATCACATTTGCGAAAATCCAGAAGTGAACTCTCCGTTGTGGGGCTCTTTACCGGATGCAAGATTTCATTGCCTGGTACCAAGGGCGAAAACTCCGGACCAATTCCCTCTATGGTTCCTTCGCCTATGATCCCTGTCCGGCTGGCAGAAACGGCTTTCAGAAGGGTGACCTGCGATGTTTTGACATCTTTGATACCGTCTGTTAGAAAAACTGCTTTCAGTACAGAGCCGGATTCGAGCCGGAGAATTACATTTGATTTAAGTTCAATTGTGCCTGACCGAAATATCCCGGCAGGAATCACTACATAGCCACCTCCTTTTTCTGCCACCTTCGTTATGCACTGATTGATGATTTGTGTGTTCAGAAATATGCCATCACCAACAGCACCCTGACTGGTGATCAAAATTGTTTCGCCCCTGGAGTCAAGAGTGAAAATGGTTGCTATGAATAAAAAAATGAAGAGGCGAGGCATCGATCTGAAGTCGGTCATTTGATGATTTGCATTGATCGTTCGAATGGTTCTCTGTTTCAAGATCCCGGTTTTTCTGACCGTCCATTATTGCTGTTTTAATTGAACTTCTCCAGAAAATCTGCGAATTCCTGATCCCGCGAAATGATTGAGAAGCAATTGTCAAGAGCAAGATTAGTGATTTTTACCACTGCTTTCCTGCCATAACCAAGATCACGTGCATCAGCAAATGCAATATACGTTTTCGAAAAATTCGCGGCATACGATTGATTCTCATAAATTTCAACTTTTAGCATCACCTGACCGGAGCAATTGGTTGTGGGATATGATGGTTGAACCATCCCCAACATTTGCTTTACTGTAATGACCAGTTTGTATTGTGCCGGTGCTTGCTTCCATCGAAAACCAAGATTCTGGAAAACCTGGCTAAAACCTGTGCGTAGTGGACCAGAGAGCGAATACTCATTGGGAATAATTGGAATTCCGGTGTTGTAATCTATCCCGATTTCCACCATCGACCTCTCATCTTTGACTTCCAGGTTAAAAGATGAATCAGTACGAATCAGAGTTTTGGCAAGCCTCGGTGCAGGAGAATAAGTAAAAGGTGCTGCTAAGTTGCATGAGACCAAAAAAAAGATAGAAACGAGAAGAACCGAAATCTGTAAAAAGGCATGAAATCGTGATATTTGATCGGTAGGCAAGTAATGAAACATGGCCAAAAATACAGGTTCATCCGGTTCCGGAAGGTGAATCACCAAACTTTCATTCTTTAGATAATTTGGTTTCAAGGAAAAGAATGAACTATCCGGAATCAGATTTCCCCGAATCTGAGATTCCATATTTTTATTCTATTTGCCATTGGTTCCGGACTCAGCCTTTCCGGACCGACCCCACACATGAAAACAAACCGTCTTTTTTCTTCATTCCTGATTCTCTGGACCATTTTGCCTGCCGTTCCATTGAATGCGCAGGATTTTCTTCCTCCTGCCAGGCTCTGGAAAGGAAAAAGCGAATCCATTGCCGTGGGACCAGCACATGCCTGGTGTACACCAGCGGAAAAGTCAGGTTTTGTACAAACTCCTTCCTATAAGGAAACGATGGACTGGATCAACAAACTTTGCAGCCAGAGTCCTCTGTTGAAAACTATATCCATTGGCAAAACCCTTGAAGGTCGTGAACTGATCATGGTGGTGGTATCAACCGAAGCAGCGAAAGATGCTGCAACTATTAAGGCATCAACCAAACCCTGTCTTCTTGTGCAGGCTGGAATACACAGTGGAGAAATTGATGGGAAAGATGCAGGCCTGATGCTGTTGCGTGATATTGCAGTGGGCTCGAAAAAGTCGTTGCTCGACCGTGTCAATCTGCTTTTTGTACCCATTCTCAATGCAGATGGCCATGAGAGAAGTTCAGCGTTTAATCGTCCCAACCAGCGGGGACCAGCCAATATGGGTTGGCGAACCAATGCCCAGAATCTGAACCTGAATCGTGACTATGCCCGCCTCGATACCCGGGAAATCCGGGCCATGGTGGATGTGATGAACGATTGGGATGCTGATTTTTATATGGACATCCACGTTACGGACGGGGTCGATTTTCAATACGATATAACCTATAACTATGTGGGTAAGCATGGTCATTCTCCAGCCATTTCTTCCTGGTTTTCAAAGATATATAGTCCTTTTGTTGACAAAGGACTTCAGGCTATGGGCCATATTCCGGGACCTTTTCTGATTCCAACCAACTGGACGGATTTCACAGAAGGTGTAATTGATTATCCGGCGGGTCCGAACTTTTCAAATGTGTACGCCGATCTCCGGCATCTGCCCGGTCTGCTGGTGGAAACTCACTCGCTCAAACCATATAAACAACGTGTGCTGGGAACTTATGTCTTGCTGGAAGAAACCATGAAAATTCTGGGTAAAGAATCACAGGCATTGCAGGAAGCCATCCGGACTGACAAAGCACGAAGACCCTCTTCTGTTGTGCTTGCCATGAAATCGCCCGATTCGAAAAAGCCAACAGCTGATTCTATTTTGTTACCTGGAATTCGGAGTAAGAAAGAATATTCAGAGATACTGGGTTCGGAAGTTGTGCGCTGGACTGGTGAGGAGGTAACCAAAAATGTCCCTTCTTATGTTCTGAAAGAGCCTGCCATTTCCGTCCAGACACCTAAAGGATATTGGGTTCCATCGTATTGCCCGGATGTGCTGGAGCGGTTGAAAATCCATGGTATTCAGATGACCATTTTGAAAGAACCACAGTCCATGCCACTGGATATGTACCGGATCCGGGAGCCAAAATTTGCCTCAGCACCTTTTGAAGGAAGGATACAGGTGAAAGGAAAAGCCATTCTTGAAAATAAGGAAGTCCTGATGCCTGTGGGTTCTGCCTGGATTCCCTCTGATCAGCCATTGGGTGAACTGGCGGTGTTGTTACTGGAACCCGATTGTCCGGAATCGTTTTTGCAGTGGGGATTTTTTCATTCAATTTTTCAGAAAACAGAATATGCAGAGGCTTATTTCATGGAACCACTGGCAGCCAGAATGCTGACTGAAACTCCCGCTCTTCGTGATCAGTTACGACAGAAGAAAAAGGAAGACCCGGCTTTTGCCAAAAATCCCGATGCCATTCTGGAATGGTTTTACGAAAGAAGTCCCTACTACGACAAAACATACCTGCTGTATCCTGTTGGAAAAGAGTAAAACAGAGTTGATGTAGCCCGACTGTCAATACTTGAATCTTGGTCACAAGCCAGATTGTTTCGTGCCTGCCTTTGCAATTGAAGTATAAGGCTGTCAATTCATCATTCAGGAAGTATTTCACAAATTCTTGTTGGCATGATTCCTTTACTGGTCAATCAATTGTTCAACTTCTAACCACTCTCCGGGTTTCAAATCTCCCAGCACATATCGACCGAATCGGACCCGCACAAGTTGCCTTACCTGGTTCTCATTTTTTGCACAGATTCGCCGGATGTGGCGATTGATGCCTTCCGTTAAAACAACACGGAAACAGAAGGCATCCAGTTTTTCAAATACAGCCGGAAGGGTGGTTCTTGGCCCAAGTTGAAAGGGTTCGGTGAACGACTTTTCAAGCTCCATTGTTACAGGATGCCATGTGGTTACTTCATATTCCTTTTCCACCTTTGCTTCCAGGCTCATCAGCTCTCTGTACACCTGACCATCATTGGTGAGCAGGAGCAATCCCTCCGAATTGATGTCTAGTCGCCCCAACGGAAACAGATCCTGAAATTCTTCAGGAATCACCTCAAACATATTGTTGGCAATGGCCCGGTTGGTGGTACACTCATAACCATGTGGTTTGTAAAACAATATGTATTTCCGTTGGATGCCTTTCCGAAGGACGGTATCCAAAAGTCGGATTTCCTGGTGTGGTTCCAGAATGCGCCGGGCATTGGTTTCAACAATTCCGTCGATTCGAATGTCTCCATTCTGGCAATGTGCATCAGCTGCATCATGACTGCACCGGAGTAGCCGGATCAGGTGGTAACGAAGTTGATGTCTGAACTGCATGTGAACGGTCGGAATCTCATGGAAATCTATTTGATTCAGAACCAGCTGGCCGGAATTATTTTACTTTCGACAGTTCCTTTTGTAAGCCTTCCAGCTCTTCAATGTAGTTGTCCAGCATAAATCCTTTATAGGCAGCTCGTCGGTACAAACTAAATATGGCATTTGTGTTTTTAATTCGGCACAGAAGCAAGGGATCAGGTCGGATATTGTCTGAATTGTCCGGCTTTATTTCTTCATACAGTATTTTGCCTGCTTCATCAACCGCAAGATTATAAGCCGTAAATTCATTCGCGACCTCTTTGCGGAAGGAAAAGGTGGAAATAATTAACTTTCGTAAGGTGTGATCTTTGATCAGTTCGAGGTCTCCGTTATTGGCCATCACATCTGCTGTGGTGGGTGCGAATGTCCGGAACACACCCCGATAATAGACAGAAAGGAATTTGCTCCGGTACAATGTTGTTGAATCCAAGGACCTGGTTTCGGATAACTCAAGAATTTTCAGAAGAGCTTTGATGTCGTTTTCGCAATCATACCGGTTCATTTTTGAAGTTTGAATTTCCTCTTTCAGATCTGCCTGGATTTCGGAAAAATACTGTTCCAGCTTCTTATCATCTTCCCAACCTTCGCGAAGCCGTTCCATCCAGAAAGCAAACAAAATGGAGAAAATGATGAGGGTCACTTCAGCGAGATAGCCTAGATCTTTACCAGGCCGGGAGAAAAACATGGATCGTTTTTTCGGTAGTTCGTCCGTCATTCCTTCGTTCAGATTTTCACGCAAAGCAAACAGAAGTTTTTGAGTGATACAGAAATTCAACCGGTGGATTTTACAAAGCAAAACCAGAGTTGTATAACAGAGTCGTCTGGTTGCCTGCCTAATTTTGACTGTCGGATATTTCCTCCTTCAAACCAATCAGATTCAACCTTTTCCAATCTATATGAATAACCTCCTGTATTTCGTCGCTGTCATTCTCGTCCTCTTCTGGGCACTGGGTTTTTTTGCGTACGGTGCCGGTTATCTGATTCATATTCTGCTGGTGATAGCGGTGATTTCCATTCTGCTTCGTTTTATTCAGGGAAACCGACTCAATAACTAATTCTCATTCCTATGAAAACCAGAAACATTCTCACCGGCATTCTGGCCGGAACTGCAGCTGTATCGGTATTGACCATCATTTATTTAACCGGAAAAGATACCCCAGCCGGAAGACGGATTATGTCTGCCGAGAAAAAATACGGGAAACGACTTATGGCCCGTGTCGACGATTTCATGGAATTTATGAACGAAAAGTTCGATTCCGCTAAAAAGGAAACCGAAGACATCATCGAAACAAGAAAATCAAAGCATAACGGCACGATGAAGGATCTGAAGGAAGCGTTGTCATAGCGAACTTGCTCTTATTTACATTTTGCCCGTTTCGGTTGCCCTGGTTACGCAAGTAGCCAGGGTGTTTTTTTATCAGACGGTTCCGTCAATTGTTGGATAAATTCATTTCGGGGGGCGGTTAAATCAGGAAAGAAAATTTGCGTTATTGGCAGCATCTTTTTCCTAAGTATGATTCAACTCGAGAATTTTCATTTCCGGTACGACCGAAAGAAAATCGTATTCAATGGCCTTCAGCTTTCATTCCATCCCGGCTTTATTTATGGTCTTCTCGGAAAAAACGGTACAGGCAAAAGCACACTTTTCAAAAATATCTGTGGCCTTCTGAAACCAACGCATGGCAGTATTTTGACACTTGGTTTCACTCCGTTTGACCGGAATCCTGGCATGCTGCGGGACGTATTTTTGCTTCCGGAAGAATTTCATGTGCCCCCGATCCGTATTCAGGACTGGGCCCGGACGATGGCGCCGTTGTATCCCCGGTTTGATTATGCCCTGTTTGAAAATCTGCTCAAAGAGTTTGAGATTCCGACCGACAATGAAATGAGCGCCATGAGTTTAGGTCAAAAGAAAAAGTGCCTCATATCGTTCAGTCTGGCCACCAATACCCGAATTCTGCTGATGGATGAGCCGACAAACGGACTCGATATTCTCAGCAAAACGCAGTTCAAGCAGATCATCCGCAAGCTCAATCTCGAAGGCGACCGGTGCATCATCATTTCGACACATCAGGTAAAGGACATCGAAGATCTGGTGAACCGGATCACCGTAATCGATTCAGGCAACATTCTCTTCGATGAAAATACCGAAGCCATTTCCTCGAAACTGTCCTTTGAATCGGGCTCCCGGGTTCCGGACGGTGCGCTTTATTCCGAGCCGTCCTCCCGGGGATTTGACTTTATTCTGGCCAATGGATCATCTCACGGACGGCAACCCGATATGGAACTTCTCTACAAACTTATTATGACAAACCCTGCAGTTGCTCATTCTGTGTTCACTCCTCAAACCACTTCCCATGAACGCCATCTTTGATTCCGGACGATTTTTTCTGCTGCTGAAAAACCGCATTGTCGAAAATAGGCGGAAGTACCTGCTCTATTTCGCTTTTATGGCGGCCATTGCCGTGGTGTTTCTGATTTTGTTTTTT
>DAIOVD010000089.1:0-4535 GCA_036759185.1 Catalimonadaceae bacterium
GATGGTGCCGTTGTCGCCAGAAACCCAACCATTCTGAACATCACTAAAATAGATGGATCGAAGCCTCTGCATTGTACCGCTAGATTGCTCTTGCCAGCTATTACCACCGTCATTGGTTCTGAGAATTACCCCAGAAGTGCCTACAACCCACCCATTTTGGGGATTTGTAAAATGGACTGAATAAAAATCATTTCCAACACCACTGTTTTGTCCCTCCCAACTACTCCCCCCATTATTAGTTTTTAAAATGGTTCCATAATCGCCAACCGACCAGCCTGTTAGAGAATCAATAAATTGGATTTGATATAAAGTATTTTCAGACACGATACTTTCGTCCTCCCATGTAATTCCACCATTGGTCGTTTTTAGAATGGTACCATTTTGACCTACTGCCCAGCCGGCTAGCATATTCCAGAAAAAAACAGAATGGAAGTTTTTTATTGTTCCACTGTTTTGGTTTGTCCAATTGACACCACCATTACTAGTTTTAATGATGGCTCCAAGTTGACCCACCGCCCAGCCGATTTGATTATCCAGGAAATGAACGGACAAGAGATTATTTGTTGTACCACTTACTTGATTTTGCCAACTAGTACCGCCATTACTTGTTTTTAGGATGGTGCCACTATCTCCTACGACCCAACCATTTTGGTTATCAATAAAGTAAATTGCCTTTTGGTTCTTTGTAATATCGGTATTCTGACTTTTCCAAGTCCTTCCGCCGTTGGTAGTATTTAGTATAGACCCCTTTATTCCAACTGTCCAACCAACTTGGTTATTAAGGATCTGGATTGAAGCAAGGTTGCTTAAAGTACCTTTTCCTAGAATCTGCCAACTGCTACCGCCATTGTTAGTTTTCAAGATCATACCACAAACCCCAACAGCCCAACCATTTTGCCCATCTTTAAAGCAACCAGAAAAAAGATAATTAGTTATCCCACTGGATTGAATTAGCCAATTGACACCACCATTGTTTGTTTTTAGAATTGTCCCTCCTTCCCCTAATGCCCAACCCTTTTGTCCGTCATTGAAATATACGAATAAAAGTCTATTGATTGTACCACTGCTTTGATTTTGCCAGTAACTACCACCATTACTTGTCTTCATAATTCTTCCACCGCTGCCAACTGCCCAGCCCGTCGTGGCATCCAAAAAATATACAGACTCGAATTGTGTTGACCCTTTAATAGCGAGCTGCCAACTATTGCCTCCATTACTGGTTTTCAAGATAGTTCCTGCCTCACCAACCACCCAACCATTCTGGGTATCCGTGAAATGAACAGCCAAGAGATGTCTACTAGAACCGCTGATTTGATTTTGCCAACTAATACCGCCATTGCTGGTTCTTCGAATGGTACCATTTTCTCCAACTACCCAACCTATCTGGGAATCAATAAAGTGAATCGCATAGAGATCGCTATTTGTTCCACTGCTTTGGTTTTGCCAAACTTCACCATTATTAGTAGTGTGAAGTATTTTACCTCCATGGCCAACCACCCAGCCGTTATAAGTATCGGCAAAATATACACTTCGAAGCCAATCTGTGGTTTCACTATATTGAATTTGCCAACTATTGCCCCCATCATCTGTTCTTAAAATAGTTCCCATGCCGCCGACTACAATAGCATTTTGTCCATCAAAAACGTGAATATCAATTAGGTTATTCCCTGTTGGCAATGGATTCTGCCACTCCCAGCCATTGCCCTGGCCGAAGGTTTGAAAGGAGAAAAGGAAGAGGAAGAGGAAGAGGGTGAGGATGTTTTTCATAACGGACTTATTGATAGGACAAAGAAAATAAATCCTGACAATTCACAATACGTGGTTTGAAAAAATATAGGACAGAATCGGCTCTGAGTGGTGGTATCGGGGAAAAGAAACCATGACCATCTTTCCCCATTTGGTGAGTGAACGTGTGATGGGTTTTCGCTTCACTTTGAACAGGCTTTGAACGGGGGTCAGACGGGCCTAACCCGAAAACAACCCGAAGCGAACCCGAAAACAACCCGAAAACAGAACGGGTGAAAGACGTACTTCAGACGGGATCTTTTCCTATTATTGTCCGCACAAAAACAGACCTATGGCACGAGTACGCAGCAACCTGATTCTGGAAGGACTGAGTGGTTCTATCGGCAAAGAGCTGACCATCCGGGTGGTGAATGGCAAAACGATTATTTCGGTCAAACCCGGGAAACGCACCAAACCGCCATCTGAAAAACAGAAGGCCCAACAGGAGAAATTCAGGCTTGCCCGGGAATGGGCAAAGGAACAGCTCCTGAATCCGGAGATTGCTGCCGAATACAAGGCCAAATGCACCGGAAATCAGTCGGCGATGAGTTTGCTTGTAGGAGAATTTATGAAGAAGGCTTAATAAATGATGAGTTATGAATGATGAATTATGAATGAAGAGGGTTGCGGATAGTTAACGGCTAGCTGTGCAAGGAGTCATAAGTTATTAGGGGCCGTACCATGATATCCCTTTTCCGGGTTGCAGATTGATTTGAGGGTTTTGCAGACAAACCGGGGCAAAAGACAAATTGCCGGGACAGGTTGCGTGACAGATCGGGAGGTTTGTAGAAAAAACAACCATGTATTGCATCGAAACACAGGGACTTACCCATCGGTTTCAGAACCACGAAAAGGTTCTGGATGGGATCCATCTTCAGGTTCCAAAAGGAGCGGTGTATGGGTTTCTGGGTCCAAACGGGGCCGGGAAAACCACGACACTACGCCTCATTCCCGGTTTGCTGAAAAAGCAGGAGGGTGAGATTTCCATTTTTGGCGAATCGCTGGACGACAACCGTGCCGGCATTCTCCGGCGGATGGGAACGCTTATTGAGTCGCCTTCGTTGTACGGGCATCTTTCGGCCAGTGAAAATCTGCGCATCTGGCAAATGGTGTACGATTGCGACCCCAAACGTATAACCGCGGTGCTGCAAATGGTGGGACTGGGAGATACGAAACAGAAGAAGGTGTCCTCTTTTTCGCTGGGTATGAAACAACGACTCAGTATTGCGGTGGCGCTGCTGCACAAGCCCGAATTGTTGATTCTGGATGAGCCAACCAACGGACTGGACCCCAACGGGATCATTGAAATGCGGGAACTGCTGCTGGCACTGAACCGGGAGACCGGGCTGACGATTCTGGTGTCGAGTCACCTCCTGCCGGAAATCGAAAAGCTGGCCAGTCATCTTGGGATTATCCACAAAGGAAGAATGCTGTTTCAGGGAAAGGCGGAAGATCTCTGGAAGGAAAAAGCCTTTCTGAAGCCGGTTCGGTTCTATTGCCCTCCCGGCGATTCGCTCCTCTCGGTTTTGAAGGCGGGTACCGATTCTCAGGTGAAACTGCGGGATGATGGCTTCGAAGCCTATGGGTTTGATGCGGAAGGAATTGCCGATCTGAATTCGACCCTGGTGCAGGCGGGCATTCCGGTTTACGGCATCGAGAAATCTGCCGATGACCTTGAAACCTTGTTTTTAGCGTTGGTCAATAAACCGGAATCGTTATGAAATGGATGATGAGTTTTCAAAGTGAGTGGCTGAAAAGGAAGGGAAGTTCTGCTTCCTGGCTCACACTGGCGGGTGGTTTGTTTGTGCCCGTTCTGGTTCTGCTGGCGAGACTGGTGCAATACAATCAAACGCTGATGGATGGTTCTTCGGAAGGTGCCTGGTTGATTGTTTTTAACCGTTGCTGGCTTTTTATGGGCGTATTCCTGCTGCCAATTGGCATTGTGCTGGCTGCGAGTCTGATCGCACAGATTGAGTATCGGAATAACACCTGGAAGCAGGTCTTTGCCAGTCCATTGACTCTCAACCAGATATTCTGGTCCAAATTTCTGGTTGTGGTGGTGATGCTGCTGATGTTTTTTCTGTACTTCAATATGGGAATTGGCTTTGCGGTCCTTGTGCCTTCAGTGGTGTTTCCGGATGTCCCTTTTCCGAAGGACGGAATCCCGTTTTGGGAAATGTTTCAGCGTAATGGTCTCTTTCTGGTGTTGTGCCTTCCGGTGCTGGGCATTCAATACGGACTGAGTCTTCACATCCGGAATTTTATGGTGCCGATCGGCTTTGGCTTTGCCCTGTTTCTGACGTCACTGATCGCAATGAGCTGGCACTTTGGCTATCTGCTGCCCTATTGCTATACGGCCATGGAGGTGATCAAACGAGACAACCAAACCGACCCGATGATGAACACGGTCTATTGGGCACTGGGCTATTTTGGACTGGCTACCTTCCTGAACTATGTGGCTTTTCAATTTCGCTTTGGAGGATACAAGTTCTTTTCCGGGGCATTCCTCCGGTTGGTCGTCGCTTCCTTGTTGGTTTTGATGGCTCTGGCCGGATTGGTGTTTGGGGCATGGAAGATGAAAAACAGGGATGCAGTTGTTGCAAAAGCCATCCCGGAAAGCAGGGAAGCCCGGATTCAGCTGGTGGAAAGTCAGGTTGGTGTAAAACGCTTTCTCCCGGAAAAGAGCCTGAACCCTGGAATGGAAGCCCGGATGGCGGTGTTTGGCATCAAAGGGATGAGCATTGCGGTGA
>DAIOVD010000089.1:4635-15085 GCA_036759185.1 Catalimonadaceae bacterium
GGAAGTATGGAAGATGGAAACGGGCTGGTGGTGTTGATCAACTCCGATCAGGGCGAGGCAATTTTTAACGAAGTGAAAGAGGCGGTCGCAGAGGCCTATCAATGGAAAGGTTTCGAAAAGAAGAAAGATCCGGTTGTGATGAAAACCATCGATGTTACCGATGCGGAGATGGCACGTTTTGAAGGTGTTTACCGGTTGAAAAACAGGGTCATTGACATAATGAAAAAGGATTCGGATTGGGTGACGGCTTCCGGCCGCAAGCAATGGAAAATGTATTTCACTGATCGGAAGACCTTTTTTAATCTGGAAGCGGGGTCGGTAAAATCCTTCGAATCAAATGCTTCCGGCCAGGTGACCGGGATCCGGTTTACCGACGAAAAGGGTAAAACCCAGCTGGCTGAAAAAGCCAAAGAAATCAAACCATTACCATCTCATCTTCAAGTGTATGCCGGGTTTTACAATGAGACGGACGGTTCGTTGAATAAAATCAGGATTCAGAAGAATGAGCTTTGGCTTTTTTCAGAGAATGCTCCTTTTCCGATGAAAATACACTTTCTTTCACCCACTGATTTTTATCTGATGGAAGAAGAAGGCTTGTTTTCGTTTGACAGGGCATCCGATGGCTCCTGTACCGGAATCAGCATGCTGGAAAGTGGTCGACGGGTTTCCATCAATTCGAAGGTAAGGGAGCCTTCAATCAAACCTTCTGTGCATCCATGAGCCGTTTCTTTGTCGTTCTGCTTCATGGGGGATACTGGCTGGTGTACTTCGTTCTGGTTGCCCTTCTGCTGATTTCGCTTAGCCTGAACGGGGGTCCTATTCAGTTTTCAGGTTTGGTAGAAATGGTGATCAGGTCTCATTTTACCGTGATCCTGTTTCTGCCTGCCGTCCTTTCCTTTTATCTTTTTTACGGACTGGTGTTTCCGCAGTTTTTTGTAAAGAGGCGGTGGATTGGTTTTGTGGGAAGTGGTTTGCTGTCCGTTCTGGGATCGGCTCTGGTTACAGCGTTTTTCTTGTCGGCGGTCTTTGGATCGGAATTTATGTTTCAGGATGGTTTTGGATCCTTCTTTGGTGAACTGGTCATTTTTTCTGCACTCGCTGCCGTTCATGGAACTTTGGGTCTGGTGATCCGTGGGTTTATTCAGAGTTATACCGATATCCGGCATAAAGAAGAGCTGAACCGGAAAAACTATGAAATGGAGTTGGACCTGATGGATGCCCGGCTGAATCCACATTTCCTCTTCAACACCATCAACAACATCGATGTGCTGATCGGTCAGGATCCGGAGAAAGCATCGGCCTACCTAAACAAGCTTTCTGAGATCCTTCGGTTTATGTTGTATGAGGGAAAAACGGGCGAGGTGGATGTTTCAAAAGAGCTGCACCACATCGAGAACTATCTGGAGATCCAGAAACTGCGGTCTGCTAACCCGGATTATGTGACGTATCAGTTTGAATGGCAAACCGATGTATTTCTGCTGCAGCCGATGTTGTTTCTTCCGTTCATTGAAAATGCGTTTAAGCATAGTGAGTCAGTGAAAAAGGAAAACGCCATTCACATCCATTTCCTGATAAGGAAAGACAAGGTCGAATTCACCTGCCGGAACCGGTTTTCACCGTCACGCGTTCCCGTCATGGAAACCGGTGGCCTGGGCAATTCCCTGATCCGGAGACGACTGGAGTTGCTGTATCCGCAGCGCCATCAGTTGAAGCAGTGGGTGGAAGATGGAGAATATTGTGTCACCCTTACAGTTTTAGCTGAATGAAAATCCGTTGCATTCTTGTCGAGGACGAACCGCTGGCACAGGAAAGGGGCCGGCAGTTTATCGGGAAGCTTGGCCATCTTCAACTGGAAGGTGTGTTTGATAATGGATTGGATGCCCTTCAGTATTTGAAGCACCATCCGGTTGATCTGCTGTTTCTGGATATCCAGCTGGGCGAACTGAGCGGGATTCAGTTGCTCGAAATTGCCGGAACCAAAGCCCAGGTCATTATCACGACGGCTTACCCGGAATATGCGTTGAAAGGATTTGACCTTCAGGTAACTGATTATCTGTTAAAACCTTATACGCTGGAACGCTTCCTTCAATCGGTGGCCAAAGCGGAGGCAAACCTGCTGAAGCCGTCACCCGGACAGGACAAGAAATTCATTTTTATCAAAACCGAATACCGGCTCGAAAAGGTGTTTCTAGAAGACATCCTGTACATCGAAGGCATGCGGGATTATCGGCGGATCCACACCACCAAAGGAAAGATTATGACCCTTCAGACCTTTGGGGAACTGGAGACTGAAATACCGTCGTATCAGGTTTGCCGGGTACACAAATCCTGGATGGTATCGGTGCAACGAATCCAGTCCATCGAACGTGACCGGATCAAAATCGGAGAGGTGTATATACCGGTTTCCGAGACGTATAAGAAGGGGTTTCTGGAGGTGATCCGGAGGTAAAATATGAATTAACGGATAAACGGATAAATTGGAAGGCTTCGCTTTAAGCGAAGTCTTCCAATTTATTTTTTTTCGTTTTTTCCTCGTTTTCGTAGGTTTGAAACTTACAAACTAACTAATTGAATATGAAAACTAATATTGAGCCTTTACTACCTGATTCTATTTACCACATTTATAATCGTGGTGTAAACAGTGAAAACCTTTTTAAGGAAGAACGCAATTATTCTTATTTCTTAGGTAAGTACGATCGCTTTGTATCACCAGTGGCAGATACCTATGCGTATTGTCTTCTGAAAAATCACTTTCATCTTCTGATCCGGACGAAGGGTGAGAAAGAGATTTTAGAATTTGAAAGGTTGAAACGGGAGGCTTCGCCTACCGAGGGTTTTTTACAGAAGGCTTCGCTTCAAGCGAAGCCTTCTGTAAACCCTTCGAAGATAATTAGTAATGCCTTTGCCAGTCTGTTTAAAAGTTATGCTCAGTCTATTAACAAGGCGCATCGTAGAACAGGAACTTTGTTCGAGGAGCCATTCCGAAGAATTGCAGTGAATTCAGATGGTTATTTTTCCCGGATGATTTTTTACATTCATTTCAACCCACAGAAACATGGGTTTATATCAGACTACAGGAAATATCCCCATTCCTCGTATTCCTCTTTTATTATGTCGCAGGAGAGTTCGCTGATCAACAAGAAGTTGGTTTTAGAATGGTTTGGCGACGCGGTGAAATTTAAGGAATTCCATAATATTCAGTCTGGGACTGAAGATTTTAAAGATCTGGAATGGGATTAATTTTAATTTAATTTTTCAGGGAAGTCTTCGCTTAAAGCGAAGGCTTCCCTGAAAATAAATTAATTAATGCGCCTCAAACCAATTCTCGCCCACACCTACACCGACTTCCAACGGCACCGTCATCGGGATGGCGCCGGACATGAAAAAGGGCACTTTCTCTTTCAGTAAATCGATTTCAGATCGGTGAGCATCGAACACGAGTTCATCGTGTACCTGCAAAACCATCTTTGACTTCAGATTTTCTTTCTTCATCCAGTCGTGCAGGTTGATCATGGCCAGCTTGATGATGTCGGCCGCTGAACCCTGAATGGGGGCGTTGATCGCATTTCGCTCTGCAAAGCCACGCTGGGTCTGGTTGCGGGAATTGATGTCCGGTAGGTAACGACGCCGTCCTAAAATGGTCGATACATATTCCTGTTCCTGTGCCAGATGGATGATCCGGTCCATATACTTTTTCACAGACGAAAACTCGGTGAAATAGGCTTCGATCAGATCGGCCGCTTCTTTCCGGGGAATGGAAAGTCGCTGTGAAAGACCAAAGGCCGAAATGCCATAAATGATACCGAAGTTGGCCGTCTTCGCCTTCCGCCGCATGTCGCTGTCGACCTGATCGAGGTCCACCTTGAAAATGCGGGACGCCGTAATGGCGTGGATGTCTTTCCCTTGTTTGAAGGCCTCAATCATGGTGGCGTCTTCAGAAAAATGCGCCATCAGCCGCAATTCGACCTGCGAATAATCGGCACTCAGAATCTGGTAATCGCCATCCCGGGCCACGAACGCTTTCCGGATTTCCCTTCCACGGGCGGTCCGAATCGGGATGTTCTGCAGGTTGGGATTGGTGGAACTCAAACGCCCCGTCGCTGCCACCGCCTGGTTGAAGGAAGTATGAACCCGTCCGTCGGGACCGATCAGCGTGGGTAAAGAATCGATGTAGGTGGACTTCAGTTTCTGCATCTCCCGGAACTCTAGAATCTGCGACACAATCGGGTGCTCGTCTACCAAACGGGACAGCACTTCTTCTCCCGTCGCCCACTGGCCGGTTTTGGTCTTTTTCGCTTTGGGATCCAGATTCAGTTTCTCAAACAATATCTTGCCCAGCTGCTGCGGAGATGACATGTTGAACTTCTCTCCGGCCGACTGGTAAACCTCGGCTTCGATCTGGATAATCTGTTCGGCCAGGTCAACCGACAGTCCGCTCAGGGCTTCGGTGTCGATCCGGATGCCGGAGCGCTCCATATCAGACAGAACATATATCAATTTGCCTTCCACATCGGTGAGCAAGGATTCCTGACTCAGCTCCTCAATCTGAGGAGCCAGCACCTTTTTCAGCTGGTAGGTGATGTCGGAATCTTCCGCTGCATATTCCGCCAGATCGGTGGGATCTGCATCGGCCATTGTGCCCTGGGCTTTGCCTTTTTTTCCGATCAGGGTTTCGATGCTGACGGGGGTATAGTTCAGGTAGTTTTCAGCCATCAGATCCATGCCGTGCCGTTGGTCGGGATGAAGCAGATAATGGGCCAGCATGGTGTCGAAAATAGGACCCTGCACGGCCACCTCGTAGCGGGCCAGTACGTTGATGTCGAACTTGAGGTTCTGTCCGATTTTCACAATGACCGGATTTTCCAGAGCCGGTTTAAGGAAGGACAAAATCTCTTTGGTTTTGTCGAAATCAGGCGGACAGGGCACAAAATAAGCGACCCGTTCCTGCCAGGCGAAGGACAAGCCGACCAGGTTGGTGAAGCTGCTTTCGAGTGAATCGGTCTCCGTATCGAAGGTAAATTCTTTCAGTCCGGACAGCGACTCTCCCAACAGACGGAGATCTTCGGCATCTTTCACAATGTGGTAATGGTGCGGAACAGACTCGATTGTGTCGCGGTAAACGGGGGCCGCCTCTTCTTCAGCAACTTCGGCTGCTGTTTCTGTAGCGGCAGGCTCCGGGCTACCAAACAGAGATAGCTGGCCGCCTTTTGAAACGGACGGGGCCGATTTGGTTTGAACCGGTGCGCCAGGAAGATCTTCTCCCAGAATCCGCTTGGCCATGGTTCGGAATTCCAGCTCCACAAAAAGAGGCTGGAGAATGTCTTTTTTGGGTGCTGTGATCACCAGTTCTTCCGGACGGAATGGCACATCCACTTCAATGTGAATGGTGGCCAGATGTTTGGAAAGGAGTCCTTGCTGTGCAAAATTCTCCACATTCTCCTTCATCTTTCCTTTCAGTTTATCGGAGTTGGCAATCACCCCTTCGACGGAATCGTATTCTTCAATCAGCTTCTGCGCCGTCTTTTCTCCGATGCCGGGAATGCCGGGAATGTTGTCGGAGGCATCGCCTTGTAATCCCAGAATGTCGATTACCTGCTCCGTCCGTTTGATGTTGAATTTGGCCAGCACTTCATCTACCCCAAGCACGTCATATCCCTTTCCCAGATAGGAAGGCCGGTAGAGAAAAATGCCGGGTTCCACGAGCTGGGCGTAGTCTTTGTCCGGAGTGAGCATATACACCGTAAATCCCTCTTTCACTGCCCGTTTGGCGATGGTACCGATGATATCGTCGGCCTCAAAACCGGGCATTTCCAGAATGGGAATATCCATACCAGTGAGGAGTTGTTTGATATAGGGAATGGCCAGCGTAATGTCTTCGGGCTGTTCCTGTCGCTGGGCTTTGTAGGCCTCAAACTGTTCGTGCCGGAAGGTTGGCCCGGGAAGGTCGAAACCCACACCGATGTGGCTTGGTTTTTCTTTGTCGAGGACTTCGAGAAGGGTATTGGCAAAACCGAAAACCGAACTTGTGTTCAGTCCCCGGGAGTTGATGCGTGGATTTTTGCTGAAAGCAAAGTGGGCCCTGTAAATAAGGGCCATGGCGTCGATCAGGAAGAGTTTTTTCATGTGCCTGTGGAGATTCTTCCTTCACCTATGGCAGGTGATAACCGGGAAGAATGAGCAGGCAAAGATTGAATATTTTTCGGGAGAATTCCGGTGTTAATCCACCGTTCCTCCACCCATACAAAATCCGGCTTTGATGGCAGTATAACTCACTCCCCCACTCACAAAATTATGCTCAACCGAAATGGTGAAATGTTTGTAGTCTAGTCCGATTCGTGGACAAAAACCGATTTTCGTCACTGCTTTGTTGTCGCCCGCTTTTTCAGATCCGTCGTAGTAAAGCTGTGAGGTATAGGTTCCTGCCCCAATGCCTACAAACGGACGGAATTCTTCATTGATCACATACGAGTAATCGAAAGTCGGCAATATGGAAAACAAAGCAACAGCCTGATAATCATCGCCGAGCAAAGACCGCTGAACCAGAACGGCCGTTTCCAGACGGAGTCCCAGCCAGAAGTTGTCGGTAAAGGCATATTTTGGTTCCAGTTGAAAATCAAGAGCGTACTGATATGGAATATCAAGCGGTCGGACATAGCCCATCGAGGCCACAATCTTAAATGGTTTGAATGTACGATTGCTGAACTGAGCCTTAGAAGTGATGGAAAAAGAAAGGAGGACGAAAAATGTAAGGAGTAAATGTTTAGGGGATTTCATGCTGATGAAAGTGAAATGTTAAGGCTTCTGGGGTATTGGAATGAGTGAACACACTTTTCCAAAATGTCGAAACCGGCACGAAGTAGCCAAAATGGAATTTGAAAATACCAGCAACTAAGTGCCTGAACCTACCTATGTGCGTTTCTCACAGGAATTCCTTTTCCTTAGGGAGGGATTATTCGGATTTACAAAAGCACCAGCCGGTCGTAATTCCACCCATAATCGGAACCCAGACTGGTCAGGATTAGGGCGGATCCGTTTTTAGAAGCTTCTTTCTGAATAAGATCGAGGGCCTTCTCTGCGTTTTTATCATCCAGATGGCTGAACGGTTCATCCATTATGAGAAAATCGGCCTGCTGAAGCAAACTCCGGATGATGGCCATCCGTTGCCGCTCGCCATACGAAAGCTGGTTGCATTTCTTTTCCAGCAAGGATTCCACACCCAGGATTTCGGCCATCGTACGAATGGTGTTTTCATCAAAAACCGATCCTTTGAGTTGACCTTTTAATGCCAGATTCTCCATGGCGGTATAGTCCATGAACAGGCGCAGATCCTGAAACACAATGCTGATTTCCATCGCCCGGGCATCTGACCACCTGGACGCTGAAAAATAACGGGTGTCGATTCCGTCGATTTTATACTGACCGGTAAAATCCTTCCGCAATCCATACAATAGAGAAATAAATGTGCTCTTCCCTTTTCCGGACGGTGCGGTGACCAGGACCTGTTCGCCCTTTTTCAGGACCAGGTGCTGGTTCCATACCTGGGAAAACTCCCGGGCACTAAGCGGTAAGGTATCCGGACAAAGATCAATCAGGTCAATTTGTTGTGCCATGCGAAGTGAAAGCAAAGGAAGCAAAACATGGGGAAACCGGAAGCAGACGAAAACAAAAAGTCCCGCTTTCGGACGGGACTTCTATTTGGTTCTTTATTTCACTGTCTGTAAAAAGTGGTTGAATGTATCGCCACGCAATCCCAGACGGATTGTTTCGAGCGGAACCACTTCATTCGGGGCGATGTTTCCCAGATTAACATTGGTGCCCAGTAATTTGATAAACCAGACCTGCTGAGATTTCTGTGGGGCTTCCCAGATGATTTTTTCAAACGGAATCTGAGTAAGAATTTCATCCACCAGACCTTCCCGTACTTCACCTGTTGACCGGAACAAACCGACATTTCCCCCTTCTCTCGCTTCACCGATCACTTTCCAGGCACCGGCTTCCAGTTCTTTGTTCATCAGCTGGATCCATTTGTATGGCGGAATGATTTTTTCTGCATCCTTGGAACCGACTTCCGACAGGACGGTAACATGTTTCGCCAATTTGCTGATGTATTCGCACTTTTCATCGTGCGGAAGTTCAATGGAACCATCGCTTACTTCGGCATACGTGAGTTTAAACTGATCCAGAATCCGCAGGTAATCGTCAAATTGTTTCCGGATGATGAAGGCTTCCAGCAAAGTTCCTCCGAGGTAAACCGGTACTCCTGCTTCATGATAAACCGCAATTTTCTCTTTCAGGTTTGGAGTGACATAGGAGGTGGCCCAACCAAGTTTCACAACGTCCACATGTGATGAGCAAACTGACATAAAATCCTCTGTTTCACGTAAACTGAGCCCTTTGTCCATGGCCATCGTAACGCCTGAATTCCGGGGTTTCGTGGTTCGGTCCGGTAGTTGGCTTATGTTGTAATTCATTCTGTATCTGCTTTTCCGTTGTTTCGAATATCTTGAATAATTTTATAAAGGGTTTTCTGGGTCTTGATGTCGTCAAAGAAATCATAAAGGACGGCATGGCTGTCGTAATCGAGTAAGATTCCGTTTTCGAGGTAAATCACCGCTTCTTTAAAATGACCGGTTGAAAACTGATAAGCCGCTGCCCTGTAATACAAAAGGGCTTCGTCCGGCATCAAAGCAATGGCTTCGTTGATCATTTGCACCGCCTTTTCGGTGTGGCCCTGTTCAAAGTAAATATGTGACCAGTCGAGCCAGAGGGCAATGTTCTCGGGATCGAGTTCATACACTTTCTCAAATGCAGCTTCGGCGGAAATCACATTTCCCATTCCGTATTCGGCTACTCCTTTGCTGATCCAGTAGGCCGGATTTTCTTCGTCAAACTGAATGGCTTTGTTGAAAAAATGGATGCTCTCGGCAAACTTCTCCATTTCCAGCAAACAGGAGCCGATTCCAAAATAGGCATCGTCCTGCTCCGGATTGATTTTAATGGATCGCCGGAAGTAGTGAATGGCCTGGTCGTATTTATCCTGACTTTCCATGGCTGCACCCACGCCGACAAAGTACTCAGCCTGTTTGTCGTTGATCTCGATCGCCGTCAGAAAAGCTTCAGCAGCATCTTCAAACTGGTCGAGATTCATCAGAATATTACCCCGCTGAAAATGGGCAATGTGCATTTTCTCTTCCAGTGCCAGGCAGTAATCGATGGCATTGAGTGCCTCCCTGAAATCTTCAATGGTGTTGAGCACATTGGCATAACTTAACCAGAGAAGGGCATCAAACGGGTTGATGTCCAGGGCTTTCTTATAATAACCAAGCGATTCTGTCAGTCGTTCTTCGGCATTGAGGCAAATCACAAATTCTTCCAGACATTCGGGAGAAGAGGGCACCAGATCAAGCGATTTCTTGTACCAGTAAATCGCATCCTGTGGCTTCTCCATCTGAAAAAACGTGGTGGCCAGAGCGTGGTACAACCGGTCTTTCTGCTCCACTATGGGCTCTAGGCCGGTGAGGTAGTGAATCACTTCGGCGTTCCGTCCTTCAAAGTTCATTAAGGTACATTTCAGTACGATCAGATCGATGTCATACGGAAAGAAATGTTCTGCTTTTTTGACAACCTCCAGAGCAGTATCGTTTTCGCCGCAATTGGCCAGAACATGTGCGTAGTCCAGCAGAAGTTCCGACGAATACGGATAGGTTTCCATTGCCAGCTCACAGGCAACCCGGGCTTTGAGAGGCTCGTTCTGGTTGACATAGTGATAAATGACGTATTCATATGCGTCCAGATCAAGAAAGCCGGCATTCTGATTTTTCAGCATGGATTCATACTGCTGAACCCATTCTCTCCCCTCGTTTTCTGATTGAAAATCTCTTTGCATATCGTAATCCTGACGTTAACTCAATCTCCTCTTCCAATGTTCAAATGTAATCAGCCGAAGCGAAAAATGTCACTCCTTCTTTGCAAGAACCCATTGAATGGTTTCATCAAGTGAGTGGAATCGAAAATCAGGCCAGAAATCTGTCAGTGCTTTTCCTTTGTAAATTAGCCGTTTAGAAGAAGATGCCGCCGTAAATTTTGTCAACAGAGGTTTTTTACCGGTAAATAAAGAAAGTACAAACTCCAGTCTCCAGCCCAGGCCTGTCATCCATTTCCGACTCCGGATGGCAGGGGCCCGCTTACCTGCCATTCCGGCTATCTTCTCAAAAAATGACTGATACGGAAGGTGCCCTGCACTGAGTAGGAATTTCTCCCCTTTCACAGGTCCTCGTTTCAACAATTCCATCACCACCGAAACCACATCCCGCACATCCACATAATTGATCCATCCGGTCGGATAAAAAGGTCTTTCTTTCATTACGTACCCAAAAAGACCTGCACTGCTTTCGTTTTTGTTTCCGGGAGAAAGGATGATGGATGGATTCACCATTACCGCTTTCAATCC
>DAIOVD010000089.1:15185-16312 GCA_036759185.1 Catalimonadaceae bacterium
GCAGAAACCTGGTAACCGCTTTCCAAAAGACGGGCCGTCATTTCTCTGCCGAACAAACCGGTAGCGCCGGTTATGAATACCTTCAATGCTGGGTGGTTTAGAATCGGCTGCAAAACAAACCCATTTAGCGGACTTCTTTTTCCATTACAAAATCATTGAGCCAGAACGGACCGAACGGAATGTCCACTTCTTCGCGAACCGAGAAGCCCTCCTTCTGGTAAAATCCCAGGCTTTTGTTGAACCGGTTCACATTCAGAATCAGATACCGGCACTGGCTGGACTTTGTGAGCTCTTCGGCTTTCTCCATCATCTTTTTTCCGAAACCAGTACCCCTGAATTCGTCCAGCAAATACAGCTTATCCAGTTTCAGATCGGCTTCACTTTTCTGTGTAAGGCCCATAAAACCAATGGCTTGCTTGCCTTTCCAGACCAGATAAAATTTCTGACCACTTTCCATTTGCTTCACCAGGGCCTCTTCTGAGTACAATTCACGGAGCATGTATTCAATCTGATCCAGTGAAATGATGTTCTGGTAATAGGAAGGCCAGATGGCATAAGCCAGATCCTGGATCAGCTCCAACTGTGTTTCGGTCGCAGGCAAAATCTGAATGAGGTCTTTCATTTGGTTGGATCGGAAGAAAAAAGGGCACCTTCTTTTAATGAATAGGTGGAGACAAAAATAGAGGGGGATTTAGTTTGGTCGAGAAGAAAACGAACCAGCACCATGGCCACCACCATCATACCAGCCCTCAAAGGAATCATGCCGGGTAGTTTGAGCCGATCTTCCAAAGTCAATGGAAGCGCCTTTTCGTACAGCATCTGAAATTCAGATGCCGTCAGGATATGCATGGGTTCCGATTCCACATCGGTTGCCGGCTGATTCTGAGACCGGTTCCGCATTTCGGTGAGGGTATCGAACGAACCTGCGCACCCCACCAGTTGCCATGACGTTTTTTTCCGGAGCTCGGAAAGAAGAGGAGCCAGATTTTCAGAAAGCCAGTTTTGCAAAGCCAAAACCTGATCAGACGGGATCGGATCGGTCTGGTGAAAACGCTCCATCATCCGCATGCCACCGATTTCAAAACTGCGTTTCCAGATTACCTGTTTGCCATCGCATAAAATAAACT
>DAIOVD010000090.1:0-16287 GCA_036759185.1 Catalimonadaceae bacterium
TTGATTTTCAAGATTATTACTCTCGTTCCGTAAAACGGCCGGGTATAATAAGGCGATATCATCCATGATTGGGATTTCCCAAAAACCAACCATGGTTCCCCTAAAATGAAAAAATCCCATGCAAGGCACGGGATCTTTTACACTTATAAACCCAAAATCATATCTTACACAGCGTCGATCACCGGAAACTCACTTTCAAGGGGTTTGTAGGTTTCGACTTCGGCTTCGTGCAACCTTCCGGCAACGCGAAGTTTGATTCGTTCAATGGCATAATACATGGCTGGTACGATGATCAGCGTGAGGAACGTGGAGAACGTAAGACCAAATATGATGGTCCAGGCCAATGGTCCCCAGAACACAACCGAATCACCTCCAAGGAAAAACTCAGGATCACCGTGAGTGAAGAGCGTTTCAAAGTTGATGTTCAGACCCAATGCCAGCGGGATCAATCCCAAAACGGCAGAAGATGCGGTTAGTACCACCGGAGTCAGACGAATGGCGGCTGCTTCGGTAATGGCTTTTGACAATCCGTACCCTCGGTTCCGGAGTTCATCAATAAACTCAATAAGGATAATTCCGTTTTTCACCACAATACCCGCCAGGGCAATTACACCCACACCCGTCATTACGATGGACATGGTCATTTTGGTGAGGGCAAATCCAAGGAGCACTCCGATGAGGGAAAGAACCACCGTACCGAAGATGATGAATGGTTTGGACACAGAGTTGAATTGCGTAACCAGAATCACGAAAATCATGCCCAGTGCCATCAGGAAGGCGATTCCAAGGAAGTCGGAGGTTTCTTTCTGGTCTTCCTGTTCTCCACCCATCCGAACGGTGTAGCCGGACGGTGTGTCAAGATTCTGGATGGCCTGGTTGATTTCAGCCACCACTTCATTGGCATTGTACCCGTTGAGAACGTTGGACGACAAGGTCACCATCCGTTCCTGGTTTTTCCGGTTTACACTTGAGTACGCACTTTCGTAGCGGATGGTGGCCAGCGTACTGATCGGCACCTGACGGAATGCACCGCCAACGGCCATATCACGGTAGCTGATGTTGAGATTCACCAGTTTTTCAATCTGGTTGCGGTTGTCCACCTTCAGGCGAAGCATGATCGGATACTCTTCTTTGGCATCACGGAACTGGGAAATCTCCTTTCCATACAGAGCATTCCGGATTTCCATTGCAATTTGTGCAGTGGAAATGCCTTGTTGAGTGGCTTTGATCCGGTCGATGTCAACAATAATCTCCGGTTTATTCAGAACCAGATCTGAGCGAAGATCTTCAATTCCTTTGATTCCGGCTTTCTGGATTTCGGCTTTCACCGATTTTTCCAATTGATTGAGGATGGTAAAATCTTCACCGGCAATTTCAATGGCAATTGGTTTTCCGGTTGGAGGGCCTGCTCTTTCCTTTTCTACTGAAATTTCTGTGCCTGGTATTCCTTCCAGTTTTTTACGGATGTCACTCAGAATGGTTGATGTTGAAACCCCAAGTCGTTCATCGAAATTGACAAATGCCACCGTAATTTTAGATTTGTGAGGAGCCACTACACGATCCGGATTTTGCGGATCACCGGCTCCAATTCCCACATTTGAAATCACCGATTTCACATACTGACGGTTGGGAGCAATCACTTCGTTCACTCGCTGTTCAAGAATCCGGGTCACCGAATCTGTTACATGGGCATCCGTACCAATCGGCATCTGGTTGTACACGTATACAAAGTTGGGTTCGCCACCCGGGAAGAATTCCACTTTTGGTTTGGATCCTACAAACAACGCGATTACCCCAATGAACATTGCTATCACAAGGCCCAGTGCTCCATACGGACGGTATCCCTGGATCAGGAAGTTAATGAACCGGCGGTACTGATTCATAAATGCCGGCAGCAGAGTTCCCTGGAATCCAGCAATCATCGGGTTGAAAATGAAATGGTTTACCAGATACAGCACGGTGATTGTCGCCATGAAATTTCCGAAGCCAAAACCGATGCTGTATGAAATTCCGGTCAGAACCAGTAAAATCAGTAGTGGTTTTACCAGGGATTTCAGGCCGTTGTCTTTTTTCTCATTGTGATCTACTTTATCCATGAAACTCACCGCAAAAACAGGGTTCATAATAAAGGCAACAATGAGGGATGCAAAGAGTGTGATGATCAGTGTAACTGGCAGATACTTCATGAATTCACCTACAATTCCCGGCCAGAAAAGGAGTGGGAAGAAAGGCGCAACATTGGTCAACGTACCAGAGAGAACTGGAAGGAATACTTCACCCGCTGCCATTTTCGCTGCCTGGGTGATGGTCAGTTCTTCATGATCGTGGAGAATCCGGTGGGTATTTTCAATCACCACAATGGCATCGTCCACCACAATTCCCAACCCAAGAAGGAAGGAGAACATCACGATCACATTCAAGGAATAGTGCAGTGATGGCATGAAAAGGAAAGCCAGAAGGATCGACAACGGAACGGCAAGTCCCACGAAAATCGCATTGGTGGTGCCCATGAAAAACATCAGAACCAACACCACAAATATAAATCCGAGGATAACCGAGTTGATGAGGTCGTTCAGCTGAACCCTTGTTTTTTCAGACTGGTCACCGGTTAACGTTACATTTACACCAGCCGGCAGTTTGGTTTTCTGAAGCCGTTCAGAGATTTCCTCAATTTTGTCTGAAGCCGCAATCAGGTTGGTTCCAGCCCGCTTGATTACGTTCATCGTGATTACGGATTTTCCATCCAATCGGGCGAAATCCTGGCGTTCGGCGTAGGAATCTTCCACATCGGCAATGTCACGAAGCAAAACGGAAGTTCCGGTTGCGGATCGGACCACAATGTTGCGGATCGATTCCATGTCTTTGAATTCACCGGTCACACGAAGCGTCCGGCGAACGTCATCCACATTCAGCTCACCGCCTGAAATGTTGACGTTTTCGGATGCTATGGCACCTTCAATGTCACGGAAGGAAAAGCCGGCTGCCTGCATTCTGTACACATCCACGTTGATCTGGATTTCGCGGTTCAAAGCACCGATGATGTCCACCCTGGTAATTTCCGGCATCGCCTCGATTTCGTCCTGGAACATTTCGGCAAACTTTTTCAGCTTGTCCAGTGAATAGTTTCCGGAGACGTTGATGTTCATGATCGGGAACTCCGAAAAGTCTACCTCCTGAACCGTCGGGTCGTTGTCCATGTCAGTGGGCAGGTCAGATTTCGATTTGTCCACTGCATCCTGTACCTTCTGTTTGGCAACGGCCACAGCAACGCCGGTGTTGAATTCCACGGTTACCATGGAAAAGTCGGCAATGGACTGTGATTTGATTTTCTTGATCCCACTCACCGACTTGAGCTGTTTCTCAATCGGTTTGGTGATCAGGTTTTCCATATCCTCGGGACTTGTTCCGGGATAAATGGTGGCGACGACAAACTGCGGAATCACGATATCCGGGAACTGTTCTTTCGGTAGTTTCCCGTAAATCATGAACCCGGCAATGGTCACGATAAACGTAATGATGTAAATCGTGGTTTTATTGTCGATAGCCCATGAAGTCGGTTTGAATTCTTTGTGCTGCATAGTTGAGGTTGTTAATTATCCGGACTCTCCTCTATTTGAAACCGATGGGCTGGTTGTCAGACAAATCCTGATACCCGGTTGTAATCAGCTCTTCTCCAACCGTTAATCCGGAGAGAATTTCCACTTTTCCGTTGTAAGAAAGTCCCGTAGTTACGGTCTTCTGGCGGGCTACTTTTTTACCTTTGTCGTCAGCCGTTACGAAGACAATCTTGCCTTCCTCAGTGGGTTGAACAATGTTTTCCTCAATCACAATGGCCGAGTTGCTGGTTTTGTCGTTGATCTGTATCAGCGACATCAGGTTTGGTTTCAGGTCGGGATTTCCTCCGGGAAGCTTCACTTCAATCTTGAATGTTCTTGACATCGGGTCCACAATCCGGCCCACATAGGTTACGCTGGCATCAATGGTTTTGTTCAGATCCGGAAAATTGACTTTCACCTGATCACCTTGTTTGATGAAGGCAACATATGAATCCGGCACTTTGGCAGTAGCCTTCAGATCATTTGTATTCACCAGTTGCATCAACGGTACTCCCGGAGACGCAATGGATCCGACTTTAACAAACACATCGTCGATCACACCAGAGAATGGGGCGGTTACATAGTTCTGGTTCACCTGGCTGTTAAGGGTTTCCATTTTTTTCTCCAGACTTTCTTTCTGGTTTTTGAGGGTGAGGTACTGCATCTCGGTTCCGATTTTCTGATCCCACAGTGCCTTCTGTTTGTTGTACATCACCAACACCTGATCCAGGCTGGATTTCACCTCGTCGATGGACTTCCGGATAAGCTCGTCATCCAGGACGGCAACGATTTGTCCCTGACGGACGACGTCTCCTTCTTTCACCTTAACTGCTGTAATCTGTCCCGGAATTTTTGAGGTCACCATCAGATTTTCTTCGGCTTCCAGCGTTCCCTGTACGCTTACATAGTGACGGAAAACCGATGTCTGAACCGGAGTGGAAGCGATGGTTTTGATTTTCACAACCGCACCGGCAGAAGTATCCAGTTTGGCCACTTCTATTTCCAGTTGCTTGATTTGTTTCTGCAGATCAAAAACGGTCTGCTTGGCTTTTGAAAGTTCATCTTTCTTCTTTTCGAGTTCGCTTTTCGTTCCGCATGAAGTCATGAGGAGGATGAACAGTGTAGCGAAAATTCCAATTTTATTCATACGGATTTTTAACTTGCTTGTAGTTGTTGATTTCTGATGTTGAGGTATTTATCAAGGATTGATAAGGTATCGTGGATGGTTCTGATTTTTCTCTCATCCTGCTCTGAGAACTGGATGTTGAATTCATCCTCAAAGTAGTTGAGCATTTCACGTTGCTCCAGTTTTGTCAACCCCAGATCATCCAGGTAGCGGCTGCTTTTCAATTTAGCCGGCGGAATGAGAAAGTGTCTTTTCAGGATGAAATCGAATTTGTGGCGGAATATGGGACTCATTTTACGTGTTGATTAGTAGTGAAGTTGTATGGACGTTTATTCGGCAACCAGAATACCCTGTACCCTGTCGAGGTCGATTTTTGTGACAATGAAATCGTAAAGTGCTGAGAAGTAGTTGGTTTGCGCTTCTTTAAAGGAAGATTCTGCATTGGTCACTTCCAGATTCGATCCCACACCCTGTCGGTATTTCACTTTGGAAACCCGGACCACTTCTTCAGCAAGTTTCAGATTTCGTTTTTGGATGTCGAGACTGGTCTGGGCATTGGCCAGATTGATATTGGCCTGTTTCAGTTCAAAATCAATCGCATTTTCAAGTTGCTTGAATCCGTTGTCCAGTTTTTTAATATTCAGCCGGGCTTGCTGTGACTGGAATCGTTTCTGAAATCCATCAAAGATGGGAACGCTCAGACTTAGGCCAATGTAGCCATAAGGAGCATATCGGTTCTTCTCTGAAAAGTTTGAAAGGTTACCGAATTTGGAAGCGGCTGAATTAACACCCAAAGTGGCAATTCCCACCAATGACGGAAGGTATCCTGCCTGAATGTTTTTCAATGATAGTCCTGCAAGAGCTTTTGTCGTTTGAAGAGTCGAATATTCAATTCGTTTGTTGTAATCGAAAACTGTGTTTGCCGGTAGGATTGAATCCGGATTGATCATGTTCAGCTTTTCAGAAAGTTGAAGTGAATCGTTTACCGGCATACCCATTTGCATCTTCAAACCGTCGGTTGCTACTATGATTGAACGGTTTGTTCTCCTTTTTTCAGAAATCAGGTTGATATAGGCTACTTCAATTCTGTCCAGGTCCACTTTTTCAACAAATCCGTTTTTATAAAGCGCCTGGGTTTCACGGAAGGTGCTGTCAAGACGACTCAGGTTGAGGTCCAGTAACTGGCTTTTTTCTTTCATTACCACAACTGCGTAGTAAGTTTTCATCACCTGCTCAGCCAGGGTAATTTTTGCCTGTTTCAGTTGTTTGGCTGAAAGCTGCTGATACGTTCTGGAGGCCTGAAGTCCAACCAGATACGATCCGTTGAAGATCAACTGAGTTGCGTTTATTGTTCCCGCCACACTGTTGGCTAGTTGCAGTCCGAATGCGATGGGGGCATCAGCCGGAACCTGGCTGGTGTAGAACGGCGTGCCTGGACTGTTTTCAAGTACAAAGCGTTGTACTTCCGGGTAGTGAAGTAATGTCGCGGAACCCGATATCTGCGGTAAACCTGCAGCCGTGGTTTCCATTACTTTGGCTTTCGATATTTCAGTATCGACTATGGCATTTTTTATGGTCGGGCTGTTTTGCAGGGCGTATTCCACTGCCTGACGGGCAGTTATGCTTTTTACCTGGCCCCATGCAGATGAAACAGCAAAAAGTGGAAGAACGAAATAAAGTCGGTTGCGGAATATGTTCATTTTATGATTTGACTTTCAGATTCTAACGGATTTCTTTAAACAGATTGGCTGAGATGGTTTCCCATTCGGAAAGACCTTTCGGAGTGACAAGTCCCCGGATAAAATGGTCGACAAAATGCAGCTGCACCTGGCGGATATCCCATTTGGATTCATGGAATATATTGCGGTCGAACATGGCTTCTATTTCCAGTACTCTCAGACGGGCAAAAATCTGGACATCAATATCGGACCTGTACACTCCTTCCGTGATTCCTCTATCCAGATTCTGGGCGATGGTGTTCATGAAGTGAGTATCGCGGTGTTTTTCAAATACCTCATACGCACTGCTGTGGTATTTTTTTAGATCAAACAATACAGAGGGATGAATCTCTGCAATGTCTTTTTTCATGAATTCTGAAATCTTGAGTACTTCCTCCAGAGCTGTACAGGTCTGGTTGTGAAGTTCTTTGATCATGCAGACGTCTTCGGCCATGTGCTTTTCCATGATTTCCTTTACCAGAGCATCTTTATCAGGAAAGAACTGGTAAATGGTTTTTTTGGAAATGTTGCAATGGCGGGCAACTTCATCCATGGTGATGCTCTTTATGCCATATCGCATGAAAAGCTCTTCGGTTTTGGAAAGAATTTTGTCTTTGATTTCCACTGGTAGTAATGTAGAAACGATTTGTGGGGACAAAACTCCGGAAACTTTCGTTACGAAAAAAGTTTCCACTAAAAATTTCTTTATTTTTTTTTCCTTTGTCCTCATCCTAAGCCAACCAATCCCACTTTTCCGAATGAGTTTACAGTTGTTGTTTGATCCTGTTTTGCAAGAAGATATCCAGGACTTTGAGCATTTCAGTTTCATAAACCAACGCTTTCAAAAGCACCAGGGAACGTTTCCGGATCTGGACAAAGTGGATATCGCCATTGTTGGTATCCTCGAAGACCGGGGCAATCCGGGAAATGAAGGCGCCCATTCAGGTGCTGATGCCATTCGGAGAGCTTTATATGGTCTCCGTGCCTCCCATGCCTCTTATAAAGTAGCAGATCTGGGAAATCTCCGGCCGGGAGAAACGCTGGAAGATTCCTATCTCCGGTTGAAAGAAGTGGTTCGTACGCTTTTGGAGCACAATGTGTTGCCCATTCTCATTGGTGGTACACATGATCATTCGCTGGCAGTGATTCGGGCCTACGAAGAAGCAGGCCGAAAGATTACATTCCTCAATGTTGACAGTCGTTCTGATACAGAACCCACTGCCCAGCAAGGGATGGCGCATCACCACATCAGTAAAATACTCACCAAACATAAGGACGTACTCAACCGCTATGTGCATGTCGGGTACCAAACCTATCTGGTAGACGAAAACATTCTGGCGGCCATCGATCAGCATCATTATTTTAAGATGCGGCTGGGAGAACTCCGGGACGATTTCAAAGGCGTTGAGCCGATTGTGCGTTCGGCTGATTTTCTCAGTTTTGATATCTCGAGCATTCGCATCAGTAAAGCACCTGCCAATGCCTATGGATTTCCATACGGACTTACCGCAGAAGAAGCCTGTCAGATCGCCTGGTATGCGGGTTGCAGCAAATTACTTTCTGTATTTGGTGTATTTGAACTCAATCCCGGACTTGACTACCGGGAGATAACGGCCAACACCATCGGTACCATGATCTGGTATGTGATCGAAGGGTTTTACAACCGGCAGGATGATCTGAGCTTTTCGCCTTCCGAAACAATTCGGTACCAGGTTCTGGTTCCTGGATTTCATGACCATGAAATAGTGTTCTACAAAGGGTTGAAATCAGGTAAATGGTGGATGCAGCTCCCTCCGGTTGGAGCTGGCGGATATTCAGAAATGTTACCCTGCCGCGAAGAAGATTATGTTCTTGCCCTTTCGGGTGACGTACCTAGCCGTTGGATCAATCAACTTTTTAGCCTTTCCTAAAAGTGCTGACTCCGGATAACATGTTGGTAGGGACAATGATCCTTGGATTGCTATCCATGGTTCTGTTCTTTATTAAAAATGATGAACTTCCGATTCTGTTTGTCCTCTTTTTCTACACATCAGGTCTCAACCGCTACAATCTGGTTGTTTCCGGAGGAGACCGCTGGGTACGCGTGGCATATGCCAAAAATATATTCAACCTAACCAATGAACTTGGTCTGCAGGCTTTGAACTACTTTTTTCTGGGAACAGCCATGATGTGCGTGTCCTACATTACGTTTAGTTTAACACGAAAGGAGCCAAAGGTTTTTAAGGACAACGATGGGCTTTTACGCTTATTCCTTAAACAGAATCAGGTTCCGATTATTATCGTTTTCCTTGTTATCAGTTCCACCAGCTTTTACGCCAAACTTGCTTTTGTTAACTCTTTTATGGCCTCCGGTGGTGGTATTTCAATGGGAGGTTCATACTACATCATGCTTGGCTTTGGAATTGGAGGAGTAATCACATTGATGTACCTCATTTTCAAGAATTATGACATCAAAAAGCAGTTCATACCTAAGCTCATAATCGGAGCCATTCTGGCATTCGCTGCTTCCATGACCTACTCCTCTTCCGGACGGTTTCAGTTTCTTTCATGGTCCATCACCATCGGGGTTATTTTTGTGGGCAACAACAATCCCCTTTATAAACTCAGGATTTATATCATTGGAGGTTTGATTGTTTCTCTTGCATTTGGACTGGCAGGTGTGAAAAGGAGAACCGACACATCATCCATGAGCACATTTCAAAAACTATCCCTTGCCTGGGAAAGAAATAAATCAACAGAAGATGCCACCATGCTGGATGGATTTATGATGGTGCTGGAAGTTTACCCGAATCACCTTGGCTATCATTATGGCAGTGAGCACCTTGAAATTTTGTACCGACCCATACCAAGAAGTATCTGGCCTAACAAGCCACTGGGAGGATATGCCAATAAACTTGGTCTGAATGACAACATGGGAGGAGGGTCGGTTGGAATTTCGCAATCTATTTATGGAACGTTTTACGGAGAAGGAGGTACGACCGGAATCATCGTTCTCAGTGTGATTTACTGTCTGATTGTAAACCTGATTATGCGCTATTCACTTTCCTATAATTCAGACCTTCGGCACATTATTAAAGGGATCACAATAGCATCCCTGGTACCATTGTTGAGAGGAGGAGATTTGCCCGGGATTTATGCCTTTATCGGAATGAGTTTCTGGCCCGTATTCGTATTTATTTCGAGGTATAATTCATTTTTACGCCAGCAAAGAATCATCCAATTGGAATCAATGCAGACATATATTCCGGTTACATCACCCGATAAGCAAAACAAAAACGATTTTCTATATGCTGATTGAAAATTGCCAGGTCATCCAACTTCCGAAATTTCTGGATCCCAGAGGGAATCTTTCATTTCTGGAAACCAACAACCACATTCCGTTCGATATCAAAAGGACCTACCTGATCTATGATGTCCCTGGAGGCGAAACCAGAGGAGGGCATGCTTTCAAAGAACAGAAGGAGTTCATCGTAGCCTTATCCGGAAGTTTTGATGTAGTGGTGAAAAACCAGGAAGGAGAAAGTGCTGTTTTCAGCCTCAACCGCAGCTATCTGGGGCTGTATATTCCCAACGGACTTTGGAGGCATATGGAGAATTTTTCCACCAATGCGGTCTGTCTGGTAACAACTTCCACCCAATACGACGCCGGTGATTACATCCGGGATTTTGATTCGTTTTCCACTCACACATTCTAGCCATTGAAAACGGTTTACGACGCTTCTATTATTACCCTCCCCAGCATTCAGTTCCGGGCAGGCAATATTTCTCCCATCGAAAATCAGGTTCACCTGCCGTTTGATGTGAAACGGATTTTCTACCTGTATGATATTCCCGGTGGTGAATCACGCGGAGCCCATGCTCATAAGGAATGCTATCAGTTTCTGATTGCAGCCTCCGGCAGTTTTGAAATCCTGATGGATGATGGTGTCTGCCAGCGACAGGTTATGCTGAACCGCCCTTACCATGGATTGTTGATTCCACCTTCGATCTGGGCATCTGAACTCAACTTCTCTTCCGGTTCTGTTTGTCTTGTTCTGGCATCCCATATCTACGATCCGGAGGATTACATTCGCAATTACGATGACTTCCTACAATACCGGAAGCCGTCTTGAAAATGAAACAATTCAACTGGTACTCTCTCGGGTTTTTTGACCGCCTATTTGGGTTTCAATCAACCAGCGATGAAGTAAATACGGAGAGCCATCTCATTGGCAAACGACTCGAATGGGATTCTTCCTTTTTTAACGCGGGGATTTACAAACTGGATTTCCTTCCTGAAGAACCGTTAATTGACTGGAAAAGTAAAGCAGGCTTTCAGGAATCCGATTCCAGATGGAATGTTTTCGCCGAAGTTCCTTCTGAAGACATCAATGCTTTCCGCGAATTAGGTAGACTGGGCTTTTCGCTGGTTGAAACACGCCTTACTTATTATCACCTGCTGGATGGTTTGCCGGAAGAAACACAGTCCTGCCGGAATGCAACTGCTGAAGATATCCTTTCATTGCGTGAAACCGCATTATTGGCGGTGAATAATTTCGATAAGTACCATGCCGATCCGTTTTTTTCAGAAGAAGAAACCAACCGGTACCTGGAAACCTATATTGAGAATTGTGTGAACGGATTTGCTGAACGGGTATTTGTGCCCGACCTTAAAACTCCCCCATCTGCGTTTGTCGCGTTGGGAAAAGTAAAAGATGACCGGTTTGCCAACGGATTTTTTTACCGGATTCCGCTCACAGCCTGCCTGCCACGAAACAAAGGCTGGCATTATCCCTTATGTTTGCACGCACTTTACTATGCAAAATCTCAGAAATCGAAAGTTCTGGTTATGACCACACAATCGACCAACAAAGCGGTGATTCACAATTGTGAAAAACTGGGCTTCAAACTGGGATCCTGCACGCATTTATTTTCAAAATCTTCTACCTGATGGACGTTCCATTTGTATCATTTTCCGCTCAGAACGAGCGGGTTGCCGAGGAGTCGAAAGCAGTTTTCGCCCGGTTTTTCGATTCTCAGTATTATGTGCTGGGAAATATGACCAAACAATTCGAGGAAGACTACGCCCGGTTCAACCAGGTGAAGCATGCCGTAGGAATTTCCAATGGCCTCGATGCACTTCACCTGGCTTTGAAAGTGCTTGGCGTGGGTCCCGGTGATGAAGTGATCGTACCTTCCAATACATACATTGCCACAAACCTGGCAGTTGAAATGGCGGGTGCCACCCCTGTTTTCGCAGAACCGGATACCCGAACCTATAATATTTCACCGGCTCAGATCCGGAATGTGATTTCCTCCAAAACCAAAGCCATCATGCCGGTCCACCTTTATGGACAGGCTTGTGAGATGGATGAAATCATGTCGATCGCCAAAGAAGCCTCTTTGTTTGTAATAGAAGACAATGCCCAGGGACATGCCGCACTTTTCAATGGTAAACAGACAGGATCTTTCGGACATGTAAACGCCACCAGTTTCTATCCCACCAAAAATGTGGGTGCATATGGAGAAGCCGGTGCCATCACAACCGATTCCGATGAATGGGCTCAGCTTTCCAAAGTATGGCGCAACTATGGTTCCGAAAAGCGGTATCACAATATGTACAAGGGATACAACAACCGGATCGACGAACTACAAGCGGGTCTTCTTTCTGTAAAACTGAAGTACATAGCCGAATGGACGGCTGAAAGACAAAGAATCGGGGAGCGTTATCTCCGAAACCTTGCAGGAACGGACGGACTTGTCCTTCCTTACACACACCCGGAGGCCAGCCATGTGTACCATCTTTTTGTGGTCCGTTGTGACCGCAGAGATGAGTTGCAATCTTATCTGGAACAAAATGGCGTGAAGACTGTGATTCACTATCCGATTCCTCCTCATTTGCAGGAGGCATATAAAAGCAGTGGTTTCAAAAAAGGAGATTATCCACTGGCTGAAATGCTGGCTGAAACCAGTCTGAGCCTGCCTTTATTTCCGGGAATTTCGGATGAACAGGTCGACTATGTGTCAGATTTGGTCCGGAAATTCTTCAAATCGTAACCGAATTCGTGCATAGCCCTGCAAATCCGGGCTGCCTTTGAAAAGGGAATGGAAGCAACCATTCCCTTTTTTATTTTCTAATTGCCTGTGGATAAGTGAATGTTGGAAAACAATGCTTAAAGTATCGCTTCAAGCAAACGCAGGACAAGGTTTGAAATTTGAGACTGCATACACACAATACGCATCCGTGTAAGAAACTCACCAGAGTTCGAAAGGCCAGTCTCCATGCTACCCGTACTTTTGACCCGTCAGTTGGAATAAGCCCCGCTCATTCCAGTTGGTGATTTAAAGAAACGGGGGAGCAAGGCCGAATACGTCGAACCTTTCAACATATTTGACCCTCTTTCCTGCCTCAGTACCCCTATTTATTAGCGCCAGAACTCTTTGAGAGAGATTTGGCCATGCTAGCAACCATTTAGACTACTTTTATGAGTGAGCCTCTACTTTTAAGCCTCATTCAACTTTTTGCTATTGCCTCAAAATTTCACCAGGATCGTGAAAAAGTAAGGGAGATTGTGCGACTGTTTCTGGAATATCAACTTTCCATCGACCAGCCAGAATCATACCTCCGCCTTTTTGAAGAACACCTGGACCGGAATTCATTGAGTGCCCGGGCCCGGAAAAATCCGGACGAGGGCTTTTTTTCAGTGAGGGATTCGTCCCGGATGGTTTTGCTCTGCAGCAACCTCAATGAAGAACTCAATCAACAACAAAAACTGAATGTCGTCATTGTCCTGATTTCCCTGATCGATTCCGACGGATACATCCATCCGCAGGAAATGGAGTTTCTCCATACCGTATCAGAGGTCTTCAACATATCGCATGACGAATTCCATCAGATTCTCCGCTTTTGCTCCAAAAACCATGGACTTGAGCCGGATTTTCAAAACGTCCTCATCATCTCTTCGAATCAAAACACAAAACTTCGCCATAGCAAACACATCTACTCTGAAAAAGTCCCTGGTTACATCGCCGTTATGCGGCTCGAAGGAATCGGTTCTTACCATGTTAAATACTCAGGTAGCAAGTCGCTCACTCTCAATGGAGTGGAGATGCTTGAAGAAGAAGTGTATCACTTCTCTTCCGGTGGCCTGATCAAAGGAGACGACTCCGATCCGATCTACTATTCCGACATCATCTCCAAATTTCTGGATGATCAGGAAAAGGAAAAGATCACCTTCGATGTCAGCAATGTGGTGTACAAATTTCCAAACGGAAAAGTGGGTCTGCATGAACTGAGTTTTTCAGAAACCTCCGGTCGGATGGTTGGCCTCATGGGTGCTTCCGGTGCAGGAAAAAGTACACTTCTCGAAGTCCTGAACGGCAATCTCAAACCTTGCAAAGGAGAAATCCTCATCAACGGACTGGATCTGCACAAAGACAAATCCAAACTCGAAGGTGTGATCGGGTATGTGCCGCAGGACGATCTGCTGATCGAAGAACTGACGGTGTTTCAAAACCTGTATTTCGCTGCCCGACTCAGTTTTGGAGAGAAATCCGAAGATGAACTCAACGAACTGGTTAACAAAACACTGGGTGATCTGGGCCTGACTGAAATCGGCCACCTGAAAGTGGGAAATCCAATGGATAAAACCATTTCGGGAGGAGAACGGAAACGGGTGAACATTGGTCTGGAACTGCTTCGTGCCCCAGGGGTTCTGTTTCTGGATGAGCCAACTTCCGGTCTGTCTTCCCGCGATTCTCAAAGCATCATCGAACTGCTCAAAGAACTGAGCCTGCTTGGCAAACTGGTCTTTGTGGTAATTCACCAGCCCTCTTCCGACATTTTCAAACTGTTTGACCGGCTGCTGATTATGGACACCGGTGGCTTTCCGATATACTATGGCAACCCGATCGAAGCCATTGTGTACTTCAAAAGCAAAACCAATCAGGTGAAGAAAGATCAGGCCTATTGCTACGAATGCGGCCACGTGAATCCGGAAGTCATCTTTGATCTCATTGAGGCCAGACGAGTCACGGAATTCGGACGGTACACAAGAGAAAGGAAAATTCTTCCTTACGAATGGTACCAGGAATTCAAGAAATCATTTCAGCCTGAAAAGCAAACCAAAGGAGAGTCTTCCATCATCAAAGCCATTAAACACGCCGCATGGCCACGTCAGTTTGGAGTGTTTATCAAACGGGATGTGTTGTCGAAATTCAACAACAAACAATACCTGGCGATCAATCTGATACAGGCTCCGCTTCTTGCATTGTTGCTTGCTTTGATCAACCGCCACTACAGCATCGACAAATACACCGGTGGCAGTTATAGTTTCTCTGAAAATGAAAACCTGCCTGTGTTCATCTTCATTTCCATCATTGTTTGCCTGTTTCTTGGACTGACGGTGAGTGCCGAGGAGATCTTCCACGACCGGAAAATCCTCAAACGTGAGAAATTCCTGAACCTGTCCCGAAGCAGCTATCTCCTTTCCAAAGTATTGATTCTGTTTTCGCTGTCGGCTTTTCAGACTTTGTCCTTCTGGTTGATCTCAAGTTTTGTATTGGAAATCAGTCAGTTCTCGTTTATCCAACTGGGTCTGTTGTTCTCGGCCACCTGTTTCGCCAACATGCTGGGTCTCAATATTTCGTCGTCCTTTAATCAGGCGGTAACGATTTACATTCTCATCCCCATCCTGCTCATTCCGCAGCTGGTTCTGGGTGGAATTGTGATCAAGTTCAGCAAAATCAATCCGGACATCAAAGACAACACCGATGTTCCCCTGATTTCTGAAATGATGGCTTCCCGCTGGGCTTACGAAGGACTGATGGTGTCGTTTTTCAAAGACAATGAATACAACAAGCCATTCTTCCCGACCCACTTCAAAAAGCACGTAGCCGACAACCACTTCATCTATGTGGTTCCGGAACTGGAAGCAAAAGTTCAGTACGCCATTGAGTATGCTCATGTCAATCTTTTCAAACACAAAGACAAGATTGAAAGTGATATGCTGGTGCTTCGGAACGAGTTTGCCAACGAGAACAAACTTCATCCACAGCTGGCATTTCCAAATGTGGACCGTCTGAAACCAGGCTGTAATCTGGATGTTCTGCAGGAAGCCTCTGCCTACCTGGCCAGACTGAGAACCTACTATTCTGATATTTCGAGACTGGCTTCGGTCGAAGAAGGCAACCTGTATTCCCGACTTGAGCACCAGTACAAAGGCAACCAGAATCTGAACTTATTCCGTCTTGCCAACCACAACCGGGCCATTGAACGATTCGTCAAAAATTCAGACGAAGACAAGAAAATCATTGAGACCGATGGCCGGTTGGTTCAAATGGTGGATCCGATTTACAAGGAGCCATCTGAATCAAACCGCATCCTGTCAAGAGCACACTTTTTCGCACCGTACAAATATCTGTTCGGTATGAAAGTCGACACGGCGGTATTCAACATTTTCATCTTATGGGTCATGACCGGAGGTTTATATGTACTCCTCTATTTCGACGGCCTCAAAAAAATAATAGAGCTGGGCGCATTCAAAAAGAAGAAAGCACAGCCAAACGTATAATTTGCTTATCTGAACAACCACTTTAAACACAAAAAACACCCTGCTTCTGGCGGGGTTTTTTTTTGCCCCGGAAATCACGATCCTCTCAGAAAGGACTGTATTTTTGGGCGGAATTCAAGCCAGATTAAATCCGTAACCAACTCCATGTCCAACCAGAACCTACGCCAGATCAGCAACATCATTCTTATGGTCCGTCCGGTCGATTTTGCCTTCAATGAGCAAACGGCTGCCGATAATGAATTTCAGAACGTCCTCACCGACCGGAATGTCGGGGCCGAAGCACTGGCCGAATTCGA
>DAIOVD010000091.1:0-16244 GCA_036759185.1 Catalimonadaceae bacterium
CTCTTATACTTTCACCGGAATTCCGGACTTTTTTATCTGAACTGCCAGCCATGCTATTTTCTACTTTCCGGTTATGGATAACCGGCCTGTTTTTCATTTTCGTTTCTCCAATATTTGGCCAGAATGTTTCGGTCACATTGCAGGTGAATATGAACGGTCTCACCATTCCACCCACTGGTGTTCATGTGGCGGGAAGTTTTCAAAGCGAAGCCGGGTTAGGATCGGACTGGAATCCGGCGACTGCTTTGATGACGGACCCCAACAGTGATGGTATCTACACAATTCAGGTTTCAATCCCGGCAGGAACCTATGCCTACAAATTCATCAATGGCAATGACTGGTCTGCTACCGAAAATGCTCCTGCTGAATGCACCGAAGGCAATACGTTCAACCGCGTGTTGACAGTCGGTAACTCGGCTCTCGTTCTTCAACCGGTTCGCTTCAATCAATGCCCTCCGGCTATGGTCTTATCAGTGGATATGAACGGCTGGCCTGTTTCGCCTCAGGGCGTGCATGTGATGGGGAACTTCCAGGAAGCAGCTGGTCTGGGAAACAACTGGGATCCGACCACCATCCCAATGGTGGACAACAACAACGATGGCTTTTATGAAGCCCGGATCGAAGTACCGGAAGGCGATTACCACTATTTATTTGTGAACGGTACCACCTCACTGGGCAATGAAGTCGTTCCGGCAACCTGTTCTGTTTCAGACGGTACCGGGATTCCGAAACGCTCGGTCCTGATCAACTCGGGAGGAGATACCAAAATCTGGAACTGCTACAACAACTGTGGCACCTGCGTGGCTCAGGACACGGCTTCAGGATATGCCGGACCGTGGAACGATGATGTGTTTTATGAGATTTTTGTCCGCAGTTTTTACGACAGCGACAACAATGGCATTGGTGATTTCAAGGGAATTACTCAAAAGCTGGATTACCTGAATGATGGCAATCCGAATACCACCACCGACCTTGGCATCAAAGGAATCTGGCTGATGCCCATGATGAAATCACCCAGTTATCATGGATACGACATAACCGATTATTATGCCACCGAACCCGACTATGGCACCATGGCAGATTTTCAGGAATTACTGGATTCCTGCCACAAACGGGGCATCCGGGTGATCCTGGATCTGGTCATCAACCATACCTCCAGCGAACATCCATGGTTCATACAATCAGCTGCAAATATCAATGGTTTCCGTGACTGGTTTGTGTGGAAAGATACCAATCCAGGTTACACGGGACCCTGGGGACAACAGGTCTGGCATGTCAGGAACGGTAAATACTACTATGGTGTTTTCTATAGTGGCATGCCGGATCTCAACTTCAATCATCCTCCGGTGAGACAGGAAATTCTCAACATTTCCAATTTCTGGTTGAATAAAGGAGTGGACGGTTTCCGTCTGGATGCCATTCAGTATCTGGTGGAAGATGGCCAGACCATGGCCAGTGCTCCGGGAACTTTTTCGTTTCTCACAGAATTCAACCAAAGCTACAAAGCGACCAATCCGGACGCTTTTACGGTTGGGGAAGTATGGAATCCGACTTCTGTTGTATTGCCCTATGTTCAGCCTCAGAAACTGGACGCCTGTTTTGAATTTGATCTGGCAGGTAGAATCATCAGCGGTGTGCAAAACGGTAATCCACAGGACATTGCCGACCACCTCAGTCTGATCAAATCGTCGTATCCCGGACAGAAATACGGTACCTTTCTCACCAACCACGATATTGATCGGGTGTACACTGTATTGAATGAAAATCAGGCTCAGATGAAACAAGCAGCCAGTATTTACCTCACCATACCCGGCGTTCCTTTCATTTATTACGGTGAAGAAATCGGGCTCACTGGTTCCGGAGCTGATGAAAACAAACGGAGGCCTATGCACTGGACCGGAGCGGTAAAGGCAGGTTTTACAACAGGAAATCCGTGGATTGCAACCGGAAGCAATTATTCCACAAACAATGTGGCAACGATGTCGGCCAGTTCTTCTTCACTCCTCTCCCACTACAAAAATCTGATCCGTTTGCGAAATGAAAATTCTGCTTTGCGTCGTGGCGTTTACAAACCACTGAATCATTTCAACACGTCTCTTCTGGCCTATGCCCGGGTTCATGGTCAGTCGGCCATTCTGGTGATTCACAATCTATCGGGTCAACCAAGGGCTCTTGATATGAGTCTTGAATCCACCACACTTTTGCCCGGCACCTACTACGTAACCGATGTTCTCACCCAAACGAGTCTTGGAACAATTGTGATCGATGCAAATGGCGGCTTCCAGAACTGGTCAGCTTCTTCCAATCTGATTCCAGCCCGTACTTCCTGGGTAGTGTCTGTTACAGTGGAAAATCCGGTTTCTGTAAAATCGATGGAACAGGGATTACAATCGGTTTCCATTTATCCGAATCCGGCAACGGAACAGGTGTATGTGCAGGGTTTTGGCAATATGGAGGAACTGGATGTTCAGATCACAGATGGTCAGGGGAAAATTCTATGGCAGGGGCACCCGGATTCTGGCCAGGGGATTTCCATTCGGGAACTTCCATCTGGATTGTATTTTATGAGAATAAAGAAAGGAACGGAATTCAGAGTTGAGAAGCTGGTTGTGAGTGACGAGTGATGAGAGATGAATAAAATGCAAAAGCGGCATTTATTTCAGGCTTTTATATTTAAACTATGACCCTCAGACACAAAAGCAACAAAAATCAAATTTCCATAGAATTAATGATTGTGATGATGGGAATGATTCAATTTCAGGATTGATCATGAGAATTCATGCCTGGAATTAAACCATTCCCGATTTACTGCTTCTCAAGTCACGGTAAAATTGCAGTTTTGTACCGCTAAATACTGACCATTTGACTACGACTATTTTCCGGACTACCTGTCTGGCCGCTGTTTTTTCGTTTTTCACAACCTGTTTGTTTGCTCAAGGCACATTCAACCTCAAAGGAAAAATTCTCGACCTCAATTCTGCTTCCGGTTTGCCAGGCGCCGGTTGTGTGGTTCTGAATCCGGGCGACTCCGTCCTTGTGAAAGCAGCCCAAAGTGATGCAGACGGAATCTTTCAGATTCCGGGACTGGCAAATGGCAACTACCTTTTGAAAGTCCAGTTTCTGGGATACAAAACGCGGTTTAAAAAATTCACCATCAACAACCAGGATTCCGAGCTTGGATCTCTGGGAATGGAAGAATCGGCTGTCGATCTGAAAGCAGTGAAAATTGAAGGACGGATCCCACCGGTTCGGCAAATGGGTGACACAGCACAGTTCAATGCGAGTGGTTACAAAACCAATTCCGATGCCACAACCGAAGATCTGATCACTAAAATGCCAGGAGTAACGGTATCAGATGGAAAAGTGAGTGTTCAGGGAGAAGAAGTACGAAAGGTACTGATCGACAACAAACCGTTTTTCGGCGATGATCCGAATACAGCCCTACGAAACCTCCCCGCCGATGTAGTTGACAAGGTTCAGGTGTTTGATCAAATGAGTGAGCAGTCACGGTTCACCGGTTTCAACGACGGCAACACCACCAAGACGATCAATATAGTAACCAAAGCTGGCATGCGGAACGGGAATTTCGGCAAAGCGTTTGTAGGTGGCGGTACTGACGAACGTTTTAAATCGGGCCTGACCCTCAATCGTTTTCAGGGCCCACGAAGGCTGACATTGATCGGTCAGGCAAACAACATCAATGAGCAGAATTTTTCGATGTCCGACCTCGCCGGAATGATGGGATCCGGAGGTGGAGGCGGTGGTCGTGGCGGAATGGGCGGCGGTGGAATGGGAGGTGGCCGGAATGGTGGTTTCAACCAGGCCGGGCAGGACTTTTTCGTCAACTCCAAAAAAGGAATCGTGAACACCAAAGCAGTGGGCTTCAATTATTCCGACAACTGGGGCAAGAAAGTGGAAGTGTCGGCCAACTATTTCTTCAACCAGAGCCGCAATGACGTGAACCAGCGAACCATCCGTAACTATGTGGTGTCAAGAGACTCCGGACAGGCGTACACGGAAACCAGCAACAAACTGACCGACAACCTGAATCATCGGTTTAACATCCGGCTTGATGCCAAACTGGACAGCAACAATTCGATTCTGTATACACCACGGTTCACGTATCAGGATGTACAAAGCACCAGCAACACGCTGGGCGCCAATGCACTTCTGGAGAGACCCGTCAATTCAACGAACAACGACAATGTGTCGAAACAGAAAACATTCAATCTGAACAACGAGATTCTGTTCCGACATAAATTCAAAAAGAAAGGAAGGACCGTTTCACTCACATCAAACCTTGGAAACAATGGAAGCTGGGGCAATTCGACACAGAATTCCGACAACCGTTTCTTTGGCGAGATCGAAACTGCCGACACCCTCCGTCAGAGAAGTGACCTCAACAAAACAGGTTGGAGCATACAAAATAATGTGACCTACACCGAACCCATTAATGCGCAGAGTCAGCTTTCCCTCACCTATGCATATAATTATGCGAGAACCGAAAACGAGAAGCTGACCTATCGCACAGAAGGCAAAGATTCATTGGACACCAACCTCTCGAACAAGTTTGTGAGTGAAACACCTTCTCAGTATGCCGGAATCGGGTATGCCTTCAACAATGCCAAATCGAACCTGAATGTCAACGTCAATTTTCAGCAATCAGAACTGAGCAACGACCGGACCTTCCCGGTTGATTATACATTGAACCGCACGTTTCAGAACATTCTGCCAACATTTGTCTGGCGTTACAATATTTCCGAGAAAAAGAACTTTCGGCTGGTTTACCGGACTTCGGCCAATGCACCGTCGATTGACCAGTTGCAAGATGTGGTAAACAACAGCAACCCTTTGCAACTTAGCACCGGGAATTCAGCATTGCGACAGGATTATCAGCAGAACATGTTCTTCCGTTACATGGGCACGAATGCCACCAATAACTCCAGCTTCTTCGCGATGATTGGTGGAACTGCCACACGTCACTACATCGGAACAAGCACACTCATTGCCCGGAGAGATACCGTCGCAGAAGGCGTGGTTCTGAACCGTGGATCTCAGCTTACCAAACCCGTGAATCTGGACGGTTATTATTCACTCCGGAGTTTTTTGATGTACACCTTGCCGGTTACCAAACTGAAGACCAACCTGAATGTGAATGCCAATGCCAATTTTAGCCGGACACCCGGAAAAGTGAACGGGCAAATCAATTATGCCAATTCTCCTACCCTCGGGGCGGGCCTGTCGCTTACAAGCAATATCAGCAAAGCGATTGATTTCAATGTGAGTTACAATGCCAGTTATACATCGGTGGAAAACACCCTGAACAAAACGCAAAACAACAGCTATGTAAACCAGATCATCGGGGCCAAACTGAACCTGGTGTTTTTTGAGAGTGTGGTTTTCAATACGGATTACAGCCAGACCATGTACACCGGACTTTCAGAAGGGTTCAACACCAATTATGCTTTGCTGAATCTTGGCGTGGGATACAAGTTCCTCAAAAACAAATCCGGTGAACTGAGAGCGACTGTATTTGATCTGTTGAAACAAAACACCAACATCAGCCGGACCATCACCGAAACGTATTCTGAAGATGTTCGAAGCAACAACCTTCAGCGGTACTTTATGCTTACGTTCACATACACGCTGCGGGCATTTAAAGCACCGGAAGGTCCGTCAGACAGACCGAACTTCCCGGGTATGATGCGGCCTGGAGTGGGACCTCCTCCGGGAGTTCATCCGGGTGGGATGTAGAAAGAAACCATCGGGAAACATTTCGAATTCACGGATCATTTGATTTGATTTACGATTTCAGAAGAATTCCTTTTGACGAATCTGTATTCTGTACCATCTGAACAAAATCAGAATTGTCAATTTTCATTGACGAGAAATTTTCTTTATAATTTTTTCATGAAATTCGATTGAAAATTAAATTTTTCATAATTTTGCGACCAGTTAGTTAACTTTTTATTAAAACCCTATGGCAAGAACAAAAGTATTGATGCTGGGCTGGGAATTTCCTCCTGTACTCACTGGTGGTCTTGGAACCGCATGTTACGGACTGGTAAAAGCATTGAGCAAATACGCCGATGTCCAACTCATCATTCCGCAGGCCGACCGCAATCAAACTTTGGAAAATGTCAGAATAAAAGGACTGAACTATTATGGAATAACCGGAGAGCAATCGATTGAACTTCCGGAAGTTCCACTGGAAGAATACGCCAAAGTAACAAAGGTTCCGGCTGAATTCAGCAATCCATATCCGGTGGGAATTGGTTTCGCCAAGGAAGCAAAAGCATTGGTTTCACCGGAAGCCATCCGTGCTTTGTATTCCACCAGCGAACCATACGGACCCAACATTATGCAGAAGGTCGCCACCTATGCTGAGGTGGTAAGTCGCATGGCACTGGAAATGGACTTTGATGTGATCCATGCCCACGACTGGATTACCTATCCGGCTGCGGTGAAAATCAAAGAAATGACGGGCAAGCCACTTGTTGTACATGTGCACTCTCTTGAAACAGACCGCGTCGGGGAAAAGGCAAAAGGCGACTGGAACAAAGTGTACGAGGTGGAATTCAAAGGTATGAGCAAAGCTGACCGTGTAATTCCGGTAAGTCGCTATACACAGGATTGCGCCATGGCCCACTACAACATTCCTGAAGAAAAATTCTATCCGGTCCACAATGCCATCGATCCGGCCGAAACATTCCGGATTCCAAATAATTCAGGTGAAAAGCTGGTACTGTTTTTAGGAAGGGTCACCTTTCAGAAAGGGCCTGAGTTTATGGTCGAAACGGCCTGGAAACTACTTCAGGTTTATCCCAACGTTTTGTTTTTTGTGGCGGGTGTCGGCGATATGATGGATGAGCTGAAGAAGAAAGTTCTGGAGAGAAAAATTGACCACAAGTTTGTGTTTGCCGGCTTCCTGAGCAAGAGCAACGTGAAAAAGGTCCTTGCCCAGGCGGATGTCTATTTCATGCCGTCCGTTTCTGAGCCGTTCGGACTTTCGGCGCTGGAAGCCGCCCAGTTTGATGTGCCTTGTGTCATTTCAAAGCAATCGGGTGTAGCGGAAGTCCTTCCCAATGCTCTGAATGCTGATTTCTGGGATACCGAGTCATTTGCCAACTACATCTACGGACTGCTCAATTATGAAGGAATCAGGGAAGATATGATCAGCAAAACCAGGAAAGACATTGCCCAACTCACCTGGGACGATTCGGCCCGGGATGTGATGGAGGTGTATGAATCTCTTGGAGTATAGCCGGATATTGCCGGAAACCATTTAACATTGAGCCCCGCAAGGGAAACCGATTCCATTATGGCCGCGATTTGCTTTTATTTTCAGGTACATCAACCGTACCGGCTCAAAAATTACAGCTTCTTCAAGATCGGAAAAGATCATGCATACGAGGCAACTGCACAGAATGTTGAGATCCTGAACCGGGTTTCGGATTTGTGCTACCTGCCAGCCAATGCCATGATGTACAGGCTGATTCAGGAAAACGAAGGACGGTTTAAAATCACGTATTCCATTACCGGAACTTGCATTGAACAATTGCATCGGCACCGTCCGGATGTGATCGATTCCTTCCGCCGCCTGGCTGAAACTGGTTGTGTGGAATTCCTTTCCGAAACCTATTATCATTCACTGGCCTCCTTGTATTCGCCAACTGAATTTGTACGCCAGGTAAAGCTGCATGAAAAAGCCATGTTGAATATTCTGGGGGTGAAGACAAAGGTTTTCCGAAACACCGAGCTCATGTACCAGAACGGTCTGGCAGATTTGCTGGACGAAATGGGCTACAAAATGGTGCTGGCAGAAGGAGGAAGGAAATTTCTGGGCTCTGAATCGACCAACCAGATTTTTCAATCGAAAAACGAAAAGACAAAAGTCCTGCCCCGGAATTTCATTCTTTCAGACGACATCGCGTTTCGCTTTTCTGACCCTACCTGGTCGGAATATCCTTTGCTGGCGGATACGTTTGCTTCCTGGCTTCACAAGGTAGAAGATCCGAACGGTTGCATCAATTTGTTTATGGATTATGAAACCTTTGGTGAGCACCGGAAACAGGAAACAGGGATTTTTGATTTCATGAAACATCTGCCCAAACAGATCCTGAAGGACAAAAAAGCGCATTTCGCTACACCGTCTGACTTGCTGAAAATCAAGAAAACAAAACCTCCTGTGTACGATTCACCTGCCTGGAGTTCCTGGGCAGATGCGGACAAAGATGCTTCTGCGTGGACAGAAGACCATATGCAACGCGATGCCCTCCGCAAAATCTATGCACTGGAACCAGTGGTTCTGAAATTGGGAAAACCCGATATTCTGGATGTTTGGGGAAAGCTTCAGACCAGTGATCACTTCTATTATATGAGTACCCGGTACCGGAATGATGCCACCCACCAGTCATTTACTCCCTACAATTCGCCGTACGATGCCTACTTGAATTTCATGAATGTTCTGAGTGATTTTCAAGGAATTCTGAAGGCCGGCTCATAAAGAAAATACCGATACTGTCATTCATCACTGTTGCCCAACAGGAAAGGCAGGTTTTGATTCTGCTCCGGATTGGATAGTTTGCGCCCTCATTTATGTCAATACTAGAAGTTATCATCCTCGCCATTGTCGAGGGAATCACGGAGTTCCTGCCGATCTCTTCCACTGGCCACATGATTATAGTGTCCACCCTGATGGGAATTCAGCAGGATCCGTTTGTGAAAGTGTTTGAAGTCTGCATCCAGTTTGGGGCAATACTCGCAGTGGTTGTTCTGTATTTCAAGCGATTTTTCAAGGATCTCAAATTTTACCAGACTCTTGTGGTTGGTTTTATCCCAACCGGAATTCTGGGATTGTTGCTGAAGAAACGAATTGACAGTCTTCTGGAAAACGTCGAAGTCGTCGCTTTTTCCCTTTTATTCGGAGGCATTGTTCTGGTGTTTATCGACCGGTTGTTTTCCAGCGATGAGAAAGACGACAAAACCGAAGTGGACTACAAAACAGCATTTTGGATTGGGGCGATGCAATCGATTTCAATGATTCCGGGTGTGAGTCGTTCTGCTGCAACCATCATCGGCGGTCTCACTCAAAAGCTGACCCGCAAAACCGCTGCCGAGTTCTCCTTTTTCCTGGCAGTACCTACCATGTTTGCAGCCACAGCGAAAAGCCTTCTTGATCAGCGGGACTTACTGATGGAATCGCTGGACAAACTCTGGCTGCTTGCATTGGGCAATGTGATCGCTTTTGTAGTTGCCTACTTTGCCATGAATGCCTTTGTCTCTTTTCTGAACCGGAACGGATTTAAAGTGTTCGGCTATTACCGGATTGCTCTCGGAATCACGATTCTGACTTTGTTGTACATGGGTGTTCCGTTGAAAATCGTCGACTGATGACGGGTTTAGCAAGCAACGAAACCGTTCAGGAAACAGAAGGAGGTTTCATTTTTCTGATCGACAAGTCACTGCACTGGACTTCATTTGATGTGGTGAACAAAATGCGGTATGCCCTCAAAATCAAAAAGGTTGGACACGCAGGAACTCTGGACCCTCTGGCTACAGGACTCGTGATCGTATGTGCCGGAAAGGCAACCAAACAGATCGAGAGTTTTATGGCCACGGAGAAAGAATACACCGGCACCATTCGTCTGGGTGTAACCACTCCCAGCTATGACCTTGAAACCGAAACCGATCAGGAATACCCAACCGATCACATCACAATTGAACTTATTCACCAGAAAGCCACCGAATTTCTGGGGCCCCAGATGCAGGTTCCACCGATTTTTTCAGCACTCAAAGTAGATGGTAAAAAGTTGTATGAATTGGCTCGAAAGGGGAAAGAAGCAAAGATTGAACCCCGTCCCATCGAAATCAAGGAATTTGAAATTACCGCCGTCCGAATGCCGGAGGTGGATTTCCGGGTGGTGGTGAGCAAAGGCACGTATATCCGGAGTCTCGCATTTGACTTTGGGAAAGCCTGCGGATCAGGTGCTGTATTATCAGCACTACGACGAACAAGAGTGGGTGATTTTGATGTAAAAAATGCTCTGACGATTCCGGATTGGCTGGAATGGTGGCAGCAAAAGGAAATGCTGGAAATTGATAATTCTGAACCACCAACAGAATAGGAAAAACATATCTTTTTTCAGTGTTCTGATTCCTGTCAGTTCCAATCCGGAAATACAAAATTTACAGTGCTTCAAACGGGATAATACTACACCACGATGCTTTTGGTGAATTAGAATAAATCTGAACTAACCAAATGTTTATCAGCATTTTAACATTGACATAAAAATCCATTCAGGTTTCATATTCCGGAATTCATCAGAATTTAAGAAGGATCAAATTAAAACCTTACAGCCTTCATTGACTGCACATTAGGAGAGCTTTGGTGTTTCATATTCAGGAGATATAAGTTTGACTTTATTTCTTTGATTTAGTATGCCCCTATTTATACGAAAGATCCTGTTTTCAGGAATATTAACTCTATTCACTGTGGTCAGTTTATATGCCCAGAACTGTTCCCCTTTTCCAGTGTTTTTTCCTGATACCATTTGTCTTGGACAAAAAGTAACCGGGATAAATGCCGGACCCACTGAAAACTCGTATTCCTGGGATGTTTGTGCCGGTGACTTTTTCAAACCCGGGGCTACCATCGGATCATTTTTGAATGCACCGGTTGCCGGATCCTGGTTTGGATTTAAAACAATAAAAATCGGGAGCAAGTATTATGGATTTGCAGCCAATCTAACTACCAACAATTTATACAGATTCGATTATGACACCAGCCTGCTGACAGTTCCAACTCCGGTTAACCTCGGGAATCCAGGAAATGCACTTGCCAGCCCTGCAGGACTGGACCTTATTACGGAAGGCGGAACTGTATATGCTTTTATCACAAATCAATCCGGAGGACAGATTGTCCGTTTGAAATTTGACAGCGGAATTACCAATCCACCAACCGCAACCACATTTCCTGTGACAGGAATTGGAACAGCTTATTGTGTGAGCATACTGAAAGATGGCAATGATTTTTATGGATTTACATATTCATTTTCAGCCAAACGATTGATCACGTTTTCGTTTGGAAATTCCATCGAATCCACCCCGACAGTTTTGGCAACATTGAACACCGGTGGAGCATCGTCAACCAATCTGGCGCCGGTTGCTGACTGCAATGGCCGATTTGTTTTCCAGACAGATAACTCGGGCAAAATCATCAAGATTAAATTCGGAAACTCATTCACAAACCTGGCACCGACCACTTCGACCATTTCCTTAACACCTTCATTTACAGGAGGTGCCTATTCCATGAGTCTGATTCAGGATGGTGGCAGAAAATTATTGCTCATAGGAGGTTCCACTCCTGGTGGAATTGCACTATTAAATTTTGGCACTTCATATCTAACCGACAGTCCTTCCATTACTCCCCTCGCTACTGGTGCTACATTTATCAGTGGCTTCAGCCAGGCATTTGTTACACCAGGTGGTGCAACAAGATTGATCAGTATGTCGAACACCGGAATTCATAACAAAATCGATTTCGGGAACGGAGGCTGTTCACCCGGGGGAATATCAACTCAATTTTCTCCACCTTCCTTTACGCCATCTGCCGCAGGTAAACATTTTGTAAACTATACTGTAACAACCGCAACAGGACGAATAACTCAATATGGCGACTCGATTTTCATCCGGTCTGTAAGCAATACAACAGATGCCCCTGTTCCTTCCTTTATTTCAGATGATCAATGTATTACCCGGTCGACGAAGTTCTATCCAACTGTAACACCAGCAGGCAATTATTCTTATTCATGGACATTTCCAACCACCAGTTCAAACCTGGCGAATCCAACCTATCAGTTTACCAGTGCCGGCACATATCCTGTTTCAATGACAGTGAGGGCCGTCAATGGATGCGGAACATCAAGCATTACTCAAAATGTGAAGATATTCCCTGATTCAGGACCAACCATTATCTCTGATTTTACTGTTCCTGCACAGGTTTGCACAAAAGATACCGTCCTTTTTGTGGATGCTTCAAGTCCGCAAAGTGGCATCAGTCGCTGGAAATGGGATTTTGGCGATGGTAAATTCATTTTGACCAAAAATGCCAAAGCTTTTTTCCAATTCAACCAGGCGGGTCAAACCATCCAGGTTTCCCTGAAAGCATCTGACAGCAGCGGATGTGGTACACCTGTCGTCAAACCCGTTACGCCTCAGGCAGGAGCAAATGTTGACTTTTCATTTTCCAAACTTTGTAAAGGAGAAGTCACTGAAATAACAAACAACACCCCTCAAACAGGAATTTCCTCCATGACCTGGAATTTTGGAGATCCAGCAAGTGGTTCCAATAATGTAAGCACCAGCACAGCCCCCCAACTTACACACGCCTTTTCTGACTCAGGTTTTTATCAGGTACGTCTACAGGCACTTACGGTGAACGGATGTACAAGCCAACTTGAAAAGACAGTACAGATTTATCCTTTGCCGGAACCTGAATTTACGTTTCCATCATTTGTATTTCCTGGTGGCACAGTAACTTTTTCAAATACAAGCAAAGCCCGATACCAAACCATCACAAGTCAGGACTGGAATTTTGGCGATCCTTCAAGTGGTGCATTAAACACCTCAACACAATTAAACCCGAACCATACGTTCAATTCGGCTGGCATTTACCCAATCCAGATTTCTGTTAAAACGGATCAGAATTGTGTTGCCACCAAAACTAAAAGCCTTTTTGCCATTACCGAATGCCCGACAGTACAGTTTACAAAATCAGCCCCAGCTAGTGGCAATTATGATACAACGATCATTCAAACGCAAACACAGCTGGTGGAAGAAAGCGTGATTGACTTTTGCGCCGGAGACCTTGAATACACACCTGTCCTTCAATCTCAACAAAGCGGAACTTCTCCGATTGCCGGGGCATCTCAAATCATCCCTGTCAAAAACGGAGACGACTGGATCGGCTTTATTCCAGCCCCTGTTGCGAATAATTCAACCTGTTTTTTCAAAGCGACAATTGGAAAGACGCTTAACAACGACATAAGCAACTTTTCAACCAGTCTTGGATCACTTCAAAATCGTTTCTCAAATCCTTCATTCATTCGCTTTTTTAAGGAAGACTCCATTTGGTATGCCTTTGCCTGCAACGCCGACAACAAACTATGGCGCATCCGGTTTGGGCAATCTCTTGACAACAATTCTCCCCAGCTGTCAGAAATCGTACTGCCGGCCGGAACATTGGTTGGTCCTGTTGCAGCACAATTTGCTGTGGACAAAGACACAACATATCTATTCATTGCCAACAACAACAACCAGGCTACAAATAATTTCGTAAGACTTCGGTTTACCGGTTCTGTTTCTGAAGATCCAACCGTATTTGTTTTGTCAAACCCTTTGATTCTGCAAAATTCAAATGGCTTTTTCAACCTTTCATTTGCCCGCAGCTGCGGTAACTGGCATGCCTTTTTACTTGCCAAAAGTCAGTTGTACCGTCTGGATTATGGCAAATCATTAAGCAATATTCCAGGTGTTGTGGCGCTAACTTCTGACATCACAGCTGGCTTAAATTCGGCCAATGGCTTTGATAATTGTCGTGGAATTTCGCTTATCCAGGATTTAGGGAAATGGTATGCTTTGATCAATTATTCGAATGGAACTCTTATTCGGGCTACATTTTCCAATGGAATCAACCAGCCACCCACCGCGGTTTCTGCTTTGGGAAGTTTTGGAATTTCAGGAACAGTCGGACCATTCAATTTTATTCAGGAAGGATCTGAAGTGTTTGGAATGGTCCTCAACAATACAGGAACCATTTACAAAATCAAATTCCCTAACCTTTGTCCAACAGACCGCCCGTTTGTTATCCGAACCACGCCAGGGACAGACACTACAATGTATCGCCAGCCAGGAAAGTACTACATCACCATCACGGCCAAATCAGGAATCGGCACAAAGACACAAGTGCTTGACTCTGTTTCAATAGCCACACAAAACCTGGCATTGACCTGCAAACAACCCACTCTCAACCATCCCAATCTGATTTGCTTTGATTATACCTTAAAACCCTATGTTGAAGGTAATACGTATCAGAACGGACAATGGGATTTCTGTACAGGAGATTTTAAACTCACTCCTTCTGTCCTCGCACAGCCTGTTACCACTGGCACGACCGGAGTTACAGGTATTCAGGTGGTCCAGTCAGGTGGAAATTATTACGTATTCCAGGCGTCGGCCACAGGTCTTAACCGGCTGTATCTGGGCGATAATCCGGCAGGAGCTCCAGCATTTCCGGTTCCTGTTATTTTGCCAAACGGAGGAACAAGTTTTTCAGCACTCACGGATTTCAAAATCATCAAAGAAGGAAATAACTGGCTGGCCTTGTGCATTTTTTTAAATGGTGAAGGTATGCTAAGGTTGAATTTTGGACCTGATATCACCAACACCACGCCTGCATATGCCATCCTAAACCTTCCGGGATTTCTTGCCAAACCCAGAGGATTGGACATTTTCGAAGACAAAGGCAACAAATATGCTTTGATCGCCAATCAAACAACCGGTGCACTGACCTTACTCAATTTTGGTCCTACCTACCGGAACATCCCCTACCCTCTCAATATTGAGGTCCCTTCTGCTGTGAATCTGTACAAAGTGAGCATGATCAGGGACTGCAACATATGGCATGCTTTTATCAGCGACCAGGCACAGGATTCCGTTTACCATCTCACTTTTAACCGGGGACTTCAAGCGATACCCAAAAGAAGCATGCTTCCTTTGGTGGATGGTTCCGGATTGAAGGCTGTAAAAGATGGCAATCTCTATTACCTGATTGCAACTAAAACCCAGACGAACTTCAACAATGTGTACAAGTTTTCATTTGGCACTTCACTGGCCAATGAGCCTTTGATTGATAGTCTGGGAAATTTCCCGGCGACCAACATTGCTTCCGGAATGCAGAAAGTGGAAACATTCCATTTATACCAGAATGAAAAATCAAATTACTTTCTGTTTGGAACCGGCATTGCCAATGGCAGTCTTTACCGGATAAAATTTCAGAATCCTTGTTCTGCAGAGAAACCAATTGCGTATGGCGACACTGTTGCCGGCCAGATTTACCGGGATGACGGAAAATTCTTTTACAGTTATGAGGGCTATGATGAATCCGGCGACCTTGTTTCCAATGTTGGTTCGGTTACAGTCCAGAATCTGGTGGATGCCGATTTTACCATCCCGGGAAACCGGTGTAAAGGCGAGCCTATCCTGTTTCAGGATGCCTCCACAACCGGGCAATTCACCAGTATAACCAACTGGAACTGGCATTTTGGTGATTCGACTTCTACCGTTGACACGTCCATTTTACCAAATCCGACACACACATTTTCAAAAGCAGGAATATATCAGGTCCGGCTTCGTGTAAGAGAAACTGGAGGATGCATCAATGAAATTCTTCGAAGTGTTGTGATTGCGGAAAAACCACGTCCGGAGTTCATAGCCGGAAACGGTGGTGTTTTGTGCACGAACGATTCCATCCTTTTTGAGGATGCGACCACCAGCCAGAATGACCCAATCACTGAATATCTCTGGGAAGTAAAAAAAGATAATAACCTGATTGCCTCTTCTGTTCGACGTAATCCGAAATTCTTTTTCACCGAACTGGGAACGTATTCCGTGATGCTGAAAGTAAAAGGTGAAAGTCAATGCGACAGTTCCCTGACCAGAACCATAACCGTTGGTAATGTTGGCTCACTGGTTCAATACAGCAATCCTCCGGCATGTCTGGGAGAAGCGGTCACCTTTACCCCAAATATTACCGGGCCACCTGCCGATTCTGTCCGTTGGTATGTAGATGCTCCATCATACAATGTGGGCACCAATCCTTTCATCCATACATTCAATTCAACGGATGAATACACCGTTGCGCTGACTGTGTTCAATCAGCAATGCGCCAACACATACAGCAAGATTGTTAAGGTAAATACAAGACCAAATTTTGCCATTACTGTACAGGCACCATTGAACTGCCAGGGACTCCCGATCAATTTTTCAGCCAGCCTGAGCAGTGCCGACAACATAACCTACAACTGGAATTTTGGTGATGGGACAACCGACACAGTAAGTGCTCCAGAGAAAATTTTCGCTGAAAGCGGGACCTACAATGTCATTTTAAATCTCGAAACATCAAATGGTTGTGATGCATCCGATACGGTTGCCTTTACTGCCAAACGAGCCCCTAAAGCTTTTTT
>DAIOVD010000092.1:0-16177 GCA_036759185.1 Catalimonadaceae bacterium
AATCCAGCAGTCTGCGTGGCAGATAATAGGACACTTCCACCTCCACAATTGGCAACATCAGAGCCAGTTGGCGTGGCAGGGACCGGATTGATGGTTACAACCGCCATTGCTCTTGGACTCAGACATCCGCCATTGGTTTCAGCCTGTACATAAAACGTATCGGACTGCGTAAGGGTGGGACTATACGGATTACCTGTAAACAGAGGTGTTCCTCCGAACTCAGTATCAAACCAAACAAAAAACGCCCCTGAAGTATTTGAGGTACCGGTGAGATTGATCGCTCCATTACCACAAATGTTCACATCATTTGTACCGATTGAGATTGGCAAAGGTGACATGGTTACCACAAGTGGCTGTCGAACCAAACTTTCACAACCTCCTCCGGAAATGGTCACATAATAGGTGGTTGTGGCCGAAACATTTACAGAAAAAGGAGAACCTGAACCCAAAAGAGTACCACCAGTTAAGGCATCATACCAATTATAGGTTTGACCGGCTAGAGCACCGGTGGCGGTTAAATTTGTACTTCCGGCAAAGCAACGAACAATCGGGGTGGTGCCTGCTGTTGGCAGATCATTGGAAATCCGGGTAATGACCTGGACTCTTGATGATTCGCACAGACCTTCAGCAATGGACACATAGAATGTATCAGCTGTAACCAGGTTTGGAATTACATATGAATTTCCAGTGAAAATGACGCTCCCCCCTGTCATGCTGGAATACCAGTGATATGTCTGAGCACCAGTAGCGCCAGAAGCGGTTAATGTAACACTTCCTGGTAAGCACTGAGAAACATTTGGTGCTGTTGGAAGGCTAAGGTTGTTCGACAAAAGGGCTGTAACAGGAATTCGTGCACTTTCACAAATGCCTGATCCTGCACTTACATAAAATGTTGTTGTATTGTTAATGGCGGTTTGAAAACTGGAACCTGTAAACAGAACAGAACCTCCGGTTGGACCTGCGTACCAAAAGTACGAAACACCAACACCACTTCCCGCTGCGTTCAGCATTACCTGACCAGGAGCACAGACGGTATCGGCTGTCACTGAAGGTGCTGCAGGGGCAGCTGAATACGGCACATGAACAGCGGTACGAATACTGCTTTCACAAATTCCATTTGAAATGGTCACATAAAAAGTGGTATCGGAAGAGACGGTCACATTCAACACTCCTGCATTAGTGGCAAAGGGTGTATTAATGGTTGGAGATGTGTACCAGAAATAGGATTCACCACCAGTCGCCACGAGTTGGATTGTTGCAGATCCACACACCGATGCCGGAGTTTGGAAACCTGCCGGAGGCAAACCGACTGAAACAATCAGAGGAGGCCCGTATGTACTTTTTCCACATGCTGAAACTGCCCTGGCTCGAATAACAGCAATTCCTGAAAAGGCACTATTCCAATCCACCTCAGCACTGTTGGTGGTAACTGAAATCACACCGGAATTGGGTGGAACCAGTTCAAACTCATACGATGTAGCACCCGTTACGGAAGCAACTGTGTACGTCTGATTTGATGGATCTGAGCAAAGTTGACCAGGTCCCTGAACCGGGCCCGGGCTGTTATTGGGAGTAACAGTAAGATTCACTGTGGAATTCCCGCACTGGTCACCTTCCAGAAAAACCTGAACAGGACCAGAAATTCCATCCTGCGAAGTCGAAATCCGGACAGTATCAAAAGAAGGTGGACTTGTGGAAGCATCCTGGACAAAAACCCCCTGTGGCAAAACCCATTGGAAAGTATTGACCACTCCAGTAAAAGTCCCGGACACATTCGCCAGAACAGAACTTCCGCTGCACAAGGTCATCGAATTGCCTGTAGATGGTTGAATCGAAAATGAGGCTGAATTTGCGTTGACAGAAGGTGCGGCCCGCTGCAATGAATCATACCCACAGGCATTGATTGATTTCACAATAATGTTTCCTGGTTGTGCGGAAGCTGTAACCGTGACAGAAACAACATTGGAATCCGATGCACCATTGATTGTCCAGCCAGAAGGAAACGACCAGAAATATGAGGTTGCTCCCAATGTTGGATTAATAAAAAAGTCAAGAGTTGTTCCCGAACAAACATTCCCACCAAGTGTAGGTAAAATTCTTTCCGCAGGGAGAATATCAGGGATTCCTTTCCTTATTACCAGTGATTGTGGATTACTGATACCACATTCGTTTTGTGCCTGAACAAAAAGAGCAGCCTGAACTGATCCTCCAGTCTGCGGAACGTATAAACGCGTTGCACTGGAACCCTGATCCAGTACTTCCCAGGTATTTCCGGATGTAAACCAGTTGTAGGTATTTCCGGATACCAGTGATGTTGAATACGCAATGGTATCATTGGAACAAAAGCCCGATGAAAGCCCGGTTATAGAAGAAGGGACGGCAGGTAGTCCCTGGTTAAGGGCAGCACCAAGAGTGAGAGTAGCAGGCAAACTGGTACCACATTGATTTACAGCGACAACAGACAATTGACCTCCAGATGCACCTGGATTTGCCTGAACAGTGATAGTTGAAGTTGAGCTGTTTCCGGAAAACCCGGAACCTGAAACTGTCCATTGGTAGGCGATGACCTGAGGATCAGCCACTACAGAAAAATTCTTTGGAATTTCAACACAAACAGAAGCCGGACCAGGATTGAATATCGGTGCAGCAGGAACAATACCTTGCCCGGAAATAGGGAACAGGGCAGGTGAACTTGAATTTGAACATCCATTCACGACCACCTGAAGGCTGCAGGATGAAGCAACGGTTGCATCACTGGTAACATGTACCACATTCGTAGAAGTGAGGCTTGAAGAAAGACTCCAACCCTGACAGCCTGCACCAGAGATTGCCCAGGAATAAGAAGATGCACCATCGACCTGACTAACCTGATATGGAAGAGTCTGATTCGGGCAATGTGCCGGAGGAAACAAAGAAGTGGTTGGAGCAACGACAGCCGAATTCACTTGTAGAGAAGTTGTTCTTGCCCGACTGCCCCCAGTTGCATTGATTGCATATACTGTGAGGAATCCGCTGCTTGCTCCTGTTGCCCGCGTTAATGTGATGGAATTAGTGGTAGATGTGCCTGTCCAGCCACTGGCTTCCACGATCCAACGATAGGATGTTGCGCCAGAGACTTCAGGAACAGAAAATGTAAACTGGGTACCTGTACACAGACTGGCAGGTTTCACAATTGAATCCGGTTGTGCAGGTGGTGATGAAGCAGGATTGAAAAACAGTTTTCCAAAAACAGCGGTGGAATTGCTCAAAGCTGAGCTTCCCCAGGCTGGCGCATTTGCGAGGACCAGATCCCCTCCTGTACCTTTATGGTAGCCAGTAACAAGCAAACCGCCGTCAATCGGGAAAATGGAGCGTAAAACCGTATTATCGGATGTTCCGTTGGCAGGATTCCATATGCCTGTAATGAGGGAAGAATAAACAATTGAATCCAGTCCTGCGCTGTATACTCTGGCAAATGCATTTACCGATGAAACCCCTCCTCCCAATTGATACGGACCTGGTTTTAGCATCTTTTGGTATGCCGAACGCGTTGTAATGGTTCTCTGACCAGTACCACAGACATATACCTGGCCGGTAATGGGATGGACTGATAACTGATTAATTGTGGTAGAAGCCAGATTATAGTTTCCTTTGTTCAGGTCTGGAAATCCATCCAGGTTTGGATCAGAAGAAGGTTCATGAAACATTTGGTTCTCCTGAAGTTCTCCTATGTAGGTACTGCGGTGAATAATGCCAGAAAGAGCATTGTACTTTCCGATCCAGAAGTAATCTGCAGTCACAGGTCCTGCTCCGGTTCCGGTTAACTGATTCTGAAAAGCATTTCCGGTCTTGTTTGCTTTCAACTCATTTCCCTTCCAGAAATTGTTCTGACTGTTGCCTCTGGATCGTCCTAAAACAACTACCTGATTATGAGAATAATCAAAATCAATTCCTTCCACTTGCTGCTGAGCCGAAGAACGTGCACCATCTTCCAGGTGAAGTCTTGCCCACCATTTCAGCTCTCCGCTTTCATTGCATGCTGCGAGGGCAGGCTCGGTATCATCAATACCTGGTTGATTGGAAACTGAGGTTACTGAAATGCTGAAGCCTATGAAAAAATGCCCGTTGCGTTTGTCAAATACAATACCTCCGATTTTGCCAGTCCATTTTCCACCGGCGCTACCAACATTGTAACCTGTATAACCCGGGCCATTCGTAGTTACAGGTGCGCCGCCTAAAAATTGCGGAGAATCAAAATAAGCATCCAATGGAAAAGCACCCTTTCTTCCGGGATTGCCGTTTTCATCCCTGCCAATCTGATTGAAAAGTCCATTGGAATATGAACGCATAGCGCCTGGTACATCGGTGCTTGAATATCGGAATGAAAGGATACTGTTCTTCAGATCAAAAGCTGGATTAGCAGTTGTGTTCACAAACGAAGAAGCCGGAATACCAGTAAAACCAGGATTGTGGATATTGAAAAAGTTCATCAGGGTGTCCACCCCGTTGCGATTCATAAATTGGATATTGGCCCTGTCAAAAGAGAAATCATTCCCTGTTGCGTATAAAACCTGGCCCTTCGCATTGACATCCCAAACCTGATACTGTTTGTGTGCAGATTCAGTTCCAGCAGGAAATTGAACGGAAGGATTACCACCATTTCGGGTCCTCGCTTCAACCGCTCGGTAATATGCCAGCCCGGTTGGTTGCCCGCTTAAAAAATTGTTGTTCAGTCTGGCTATATAGTATCCGTCTTCCGCGGCAGATGCATCCCGGCTACCTGAAATAAAAATGTCTCCGGTCGGTTGCCCGGGAAGAGAATTTGTCCTGATTTTGAACACATCACGAACTGTATTATCAGGAAACCGAAGCACACTTAGAATTGTCTGCTGATCTGCACTTAGGTGCATAATGAAACCTGTTCCCAGATTTGAAACTGAAACAAAGTCAGGTGAATTGGGAATCTGATTTACGGTTGTTCCGACTGGTAACCAGGTAAAATTATCAGCCTGCCCACCCACGAGAACTGTACCATCAGAAAGCTGTAAGATTCCCTGAAATCTTTCATTGCCGCTGCCTCCGGCATAGGTTATTATATTGGAACCCGTTCCCTGACCAAAAGAGAAGTACGAAATCTGAAAAAACAGAAGAATTAAGAAGGAAAGCACCCAGGAATTTCTTCGGGCAGAAATTTGAAAACCTTGTCGTGTGCAATTGTTTCCCATATGATATTTGGTAAAACTGAGAGGATGAAGTGGCAAAAATAGAAAAAGAAGGCACTTTATTACATGGTAATTAAAGTTATTCAAGTTCAGTCCAACCTTGGGCCTGACAAGAAACTCAAAGTACCATAGACACATTGTTTGCGCCGGCATCAAACTTGATCTTCAACTATGACAACAATATTGGGTACCGACCCTCTGAGAGTCCAAAAAGTGAGAAAAAAGAGAGTCGATGCTTAATTCCGATTTCTGATCCAACCATGAAAATCGACTTGATTGTTTTATGAGAACCATTGTAAAAAAAGATGTATCCATTCGAAAATGGGTGACCCACGTTCCGACCAAATATCATATTGAATTTTCTCCCAAAAGATCAGACGCATTGATTTCTGGTTCCCGCTCCATCTGGAATACCTATAAAAAAAAAGAAGGGACCCGATTAATTCCGGGACCCTTCTTTAACAATAAATTCGAAATGTCTTAACTGATGGAAATGGCAAAAGTCTGACAAGCGATTTGTCTGTCAGAACTTAACAAAAAGCTTCCATTTTACCTACCCGCCTTTCATGGTTCCCAGACTCAAAATTGGATTTCAAGAATGAATCCACCATTTGCCATGCATAATCAGAAGCTGTAAATCGTGATCCCAGACAAATGATCTGAGCATTGTTGTGTTTCCTTAACAGGGAGGCAATCTCTGTATTCCAGGCCAGCCCAGCACGGATACCATGGAATTTATTGGCAGCCATCACCATTCCTTCTCCACTTCCGCAGACCAGAATGCCGAAATCAGATTTTCCTTCCTGAATCCTGGTTGCCACCTGACTTGCAAAGTCGGGATAGTCAACAGACTCCTGAGAAAAGCAACCCACATCTTCAAATGAATAGCCTGCATCATTCAAACGGTTTTTCAGGTATTCCTTGAGAATAAATCCTGCATGATCTGCCCCTATTACAATTGGTTTCATAAAATGGCGTTCAATGGTTTACAATCTGATATCTGTTGATAATCCGGATCAGAAACCGCCACGGAACTTATAAGTCTGGGCAACTTTATCGATGGCGACCACATAAGCACCAATCCGCAAAGTTGTATCATGCTTCTGTGCTGTATTGTATACTTTGTCAAACGCTTCTTTGAGGATACGGTCGCTTCTTCTTTGGACGCGATCCAAACCCCACTTGTATCCGAGTCGGTTCTGAACCCACTCAAAATATGACACGGTCACCCCACCCGAATTTGCCAGGATATCCGGCACTGCCATAATTCCTTTTTCCTGAACTACAGCATCTGCTTTGGCTGAAGTCGGGCCATTGGCACCTTCCACAATAAGTTTACAACGAAGGTTGTGGACATTTTCTGGTGTGATGACGTCTTCTTTGGCAGCAGGTACCAGAACATCTACCTCAAGTGCAAGAAGTTCTTCGTTGGTAATTTTCTGCGCATTCTGGTATCCCTCCAATGACATATTATGGGCATCACGATAGGCAATTGCCTCTTCAATATTTATTCCGTTCTCATTGAAATACGCTCCGGAAACATCACTCACTCCAAGGATTTTGACACCCCTTTCATGAAGAAGCTTTGCTGAAATAGATCCTACATTTCCAAATCCCTGCACAGCGCAGGTTGCTTTAAACGGATTGATTTTCAGCTTTTCCATTGCGGCAAATGCCGAAACCATCACTCCTCTTCCTGTGGCCTCAACCCGTCCTACAGATCCTCCCAAAACCAATGGTTTACCTGTCACAACCGCAGTGATGGTTGTTCCATGTGCTTTGGAAAATTCGTCCATCAGCCAGGCCATTTCACGCTGGCTGGTACCCATGTCAGGTGCCGGTATGTCTTTATCCGGACCAAATACATCGATCAAAGCCATTGTATAAGCCCGGGTAAGTCGTTCAATTTCTCCTGCCGACATACTGCGGGGATCACAGGTAATTCCACCTTTTGCACCACCATACGGAATGTCGACTACGGCACACTTCCAGGTCATCCAGGCTGCCAGTGCTTTCACTTCGTCGATGTTAACATCCATTGCATACCGGATTCCACCTTTGGCTGGTCCGAGAATATTGGAATGAATTACCCGATAGCCTTCAAATACCCGTACTTGTCCGTTGTCCATCGTGATGGGCAAGGCGACAATAACTTGTTTGGTGGGTGTTTTCAGAACGTTGTATGTTGCTGGATCCAATCCCAAAATCTGAGCGGCCACGTCAAAACGTGACATCATCGATTCAAATGGATTTTCAATATCTTTAATGGGTGCTGGTTCAATATATGCCATTGATTTTTAATTATGGTGCGTGTTGTGATGTGCTCTTTTCAAATCCGGTATCCGGAGTAATTCTAACCGATGATCAGTTGCTGACCTGGCTTAATGTTTTTATCTTTCAGCTTGTTGATTCTCATCAAATCTTTGATGGTAAGCTTTGTAAACTTCCGGGTGATGGAATATAGGGTATCTCCCTTCTGAACCATGTATGTTCGGGAAATTTCAATTTTTGCTTTATCTTCCTTCATCTGCTTTTTAGCAGACCGTGCACGATTCGATGATCTGGCTGTAGCACTGGCAACCGTTTGATCCTCTACTGTTGAATCTTTATGACAGATCTCATCTGCATCAGGCCTGGAAAGATAAATTCTCTGTCCTTCTTTTAGACTGGTCGAAATACCAGGATTCCATTCCAGAATTCTGGACATAGGCACCCTGGCATTTCGGGCAAGAAGAAAGAGTTTGTCCCCTTTCTTCACGGTGTAAATGACTTCGTTCTTTTCTTCTGTGATCTCCTTTGATTCCGATTTCACAGCTGTCAGTTTGGGCTCTTCTGTGATTTCTTCTTCTGAAAATCCTTCGCCGTTAATTTTCAGAACCTGACCTGTCACAACTTTTGACGTGTGAAGGTGATTCCACTTTTTCAGGTCCTGAGGTTTCACATCGTAACTGGCCGCGATGGAATACAGCTTTTCACCCTTTCTCACTACATGCGTTCCGGGTGCTGCAGAAACAGCAAGTGTTTCCGATTCTTTCTCCACATCCGGCTTTTCAGTTTTGGTCTTTGCCGAAGCAACCAGGTCTTCTGAATTCAATGTTTTCGGGAATTTCAATTTCCTGGTTTTGGTCAGTTTTTCCCCATGAAGATGATTCAAACGGCAAAATTCATCTGACTGAACTTTATACTTTTTCGCCAGTTCTTTAATCCTATCCCCTTTGTGGCAAAGAATATACTGGTATTTATCCGATCGTTTTACAGGTTCAGGAGCTTTTGGAATGGAAACATAAGCAGAGTCAATAAAACGGTCAAGATTGAGGGATAGAAATCCGGAATGCGATTGTGGCACCAGCAATGGATGTTTCGAAGATGCAGGATACACATGTGTGGCGAAAGTTGGATTGTGATGAACCAAGGTTTTTTCAGGCAATCCAAGAATTGTTTCCAGACGGAGTAAATCAAATGACCTGGAAATATGAAAGGTATCAACAGGAACGGAAACCAGAACACTGTCAATATCAGCCCGGATATTATGCTCTTCGGCAAAATTCATTGTGTAGACCACCGCATGAAACTGAGGCACATACGAGCGGGTTTCCTGAGGCAGAAAGTTGTAGATCTCCCAGAAACCACGCTTCCCTGATTTCCTCATCGCTTTCATCACATTTCCGGGACCACAATTGTAGGCTGCCAGTGCCAATTCCCAATCGCCAAACATTCCATGGAGGTATTTTAGAAATTTACAAGCGGCCTCTGTAGCCAGATATGGATTCCTTCTTTCGTCAATCAAGTGATTCTGTGCAAGGTAAAAGTCCTTCCCTGTTCCCGGCATAAACTGCCAAAGCCCCACTGCCCCTGTCCGTGATTTTGCTTTAAAATTTAAACCAGATTCAACTATTGAAAGGTATTTCAAAGCATCTGGCATCTGATGCTTCTTCAGATAAAACTCGAATATTGGAAAGTAATAATTCTTCCTCTCCAACATGGTTTGAGTGTAATTCCGTTTCCTTACAGCGAAAAAGTGAATAAATCCACACACGGTTTTGTTGATCACCAGTGGCATATCAAGGTTGAGGCAGGAAGCACGGTCTTCAATGGTCTCCATATCCACCATAGGTACATACCTGGAATAAAGAGTATCATAGGCGGTCCGGTCCAACGCATAATTTTCCGAATCCGCATGTTCTCGAAGCATCTGCAAATCATTGTCAATCAATGAATCCGGCAACAATTGCGCCTTGCAATTTCCAATCGGGACCAGATATATACTCAACGCCAAAAGCCAAAGAAATCCAATTCTTTTCAGTCGGGAAATCGCCACTGGTTTTGCTCTGTTCATACACATAATAAGGGTAGCAAGGTAAACAAACTGAAATAAGCCCGCAATTGAATGTAAGGCAAAGGATTGGATTGCATCAAAACACAACTTACCAGCAAAACGTTTTTTCGGGCTTTTTATTCAGGAGAAGTATAATCTGTCAGTATTCAGTTCAGATTCGGATCGGCAGGAAAATTGGAAACCATTTTATAATACGGTCCCATTCGCTGAAGAAGTTCTTTCCAGAGCAAAGCCGGATCGGTTTTTAAAATGAAATCAATAGGTCCGTTATACAACATCCATTCTTCGTTGGCGATCTCCGTTTCAAGCTGATTTTCAGACCAGCCTGCATACCCAACCAACAATCTTCCATTGTCATTCCGGAATGCACTTTCATCGATGGCATCCACCAGGGCTTCGTATTCTCCCTGCCAGCAAATTCCATCTTTGAGCAGGAACGAATTTTTCAGATAGGTCAACGTATGTACAAAGAACATGCTATTGGTATCCATTGGACCACCGCCAAAAAAATGAAAACCTGAAAGAGGGTGATCCGGATCTTCTTCAAATGGATTGGCGGCAGGCTTGTTGAGAATCAGACCCAATGCGCCTTCTTTATCATAATGACAAATCAAAACCACCGACCGCCCGAACATGGCATCTTTTGCGAATGGTTCAGCAATAAGAACGGTACCGACCCCTAAATACGATTGATCTGTTGGCAACTTCTGAATGAGGATTTCGTCTGCAAGCCTAATTACTTTTCAGACCAGTGCAAAGAAAATTCGGAAAACGATGAAAAATCATGTATCCGGGTTAAGCTCAAAAAAGCCTGATTCCCGATCATCTCCAAATGGATAAACTTTCAAGTTTGAATGTCTGGTAACCCAGGATGAATCCTGACATACACACTGTATATCGGCCAACGAAATGCCAGTGACCGGATTTTTCCAGAAAGGGCACAACTCGAGCATAGGTTTCAAAACAAACTGCCTGAGATGCATCCTCGGATGAGGAAGAACGAGCTGTTCATTCTGAATCTGATACCGTCCGAAAGATATCAGGTCAATATCAATGATCCTTGGACTCAAATCGCCTTTGGTTTTCCTTCCAGACATCTGTTCAATTTTCTGTGTGATGGTCAGCACATCCATTGGTTCCAAACGGGATGAAAAAGCTGCCACCAGGTTCAGATAGGGTGGATGGCCAGTGGCAGCAAAAGGTTCCGTTTCAAACACCGGGCTTATTCCAAGAAGGATTCCCACCTCATTACCGAGATCGGTTATGGCTTGTCGCAGAGCGGAAGTTCGGTCGCCTAAATTCGAGCCCAGTGAAAGGATCAGAAGCTCTGCCATTATCTTCCGGAGATGTATACGGGTTTCAAATAGGCAGGCTCAAACATGGCCACGTCTTCAAATGTACCCTTCATCCATTTCTGATATGCCATTCCTGCTGTGACTCCGACCAAAGGAGAAACAGACTCATTGATCTCTACAGTTTCCGGGAGCCTGCAATGCTCGGCAAACTCCTTAGCATTTTTACCACAAACGATTACCGATTGAAATGGAAATAGCACATCATTCAACTGAATATCACCCGATTTACCAGCCTGAGGCGGAATCAAACACGTGCCGTCCTGAGAAAAAGCAGCATAAAAAAATTCATCTTTTCTCGCAGGAAGACAAGCAACCACAGCATCCAAATGTGGGAATTTCCCCAAAATCTGATTGGCCATGTTTTCCAAACCATTTACAGAAAGCAGTGGGATCTCGCACCCAAAGCAAATTCCTTTGGCTACTGACAATCCGATGCGAAGTCCGGTGTATGAGCCGGGACCACTTCCCACTGCAACAGCCGAAATATCAGACATGTTTTTACCAATGCTGTGGATTCCAGCTTCTACCAGTGCAGCGGTCAATTGAGAATGTGCGTGCGGAAGGAACAACAACGAAGAATATAAGGTTTTGTTTTCCGACTGAATTGCAATGGAAAGGTGTTCGCCTGCAGTTTCAATAGCTAAAATCAATGTCACGCTTCCTGTTTGAAAATGGTGCGGTGCAAAACTAGGATTTCAGGTGGAATATACTTTTCAACTTACTTGATGAGGTAATTGAACGATGACCTACCACATCGAATCCAAATGAAGAATATCCGTAAAACGCAGCCTGTCAGAGTCTAAAGAAATTGGACAAATGAAAATATTAAAATCTTGCCCGGAAGGAAACTTCAAATTCGTTAATTGGACTTTAATTTACAGTCAACGAAAGACGCTTTTCATTGCAATTTAGTCGCTAATTGTCTCATTCAGAACCAAAAGGGAGCCATTTCATTTTTCTCCCTGTCATTGTTTCAATTTCGGTCGCATTCGGTATCTGGCTGGGTGTTGTCCTGTTTGGAGGCACCGGAAAAAATAAGTCAATGGGCACCAGCCTGACTAAATTCCGGGAATTTCTGGGAGTAATTGAAGGAGAATATGTAGACACGATCAACCCGGACTTACTTACCCGAAGTGCAATCGATCACATACTCACAGAACTGGATCCACATTCCAGCTATATTCCACCGCAGGACATTGAGATTTCGAAAACATCACTTGAATCCGGATTTGAAGGGATTGGCATTGAATTTCTTATTGTCAACGATTCCGTTCAGATCATTTCAGCTATTAAAGGCGGACCTTCTGACATTGTCGGAATAATGCCTGGAGACCGGATTGTATCGGCAGATGGCAAGTCATTGACCGGAGAAGTAACCAATAAAGATGTTTTTTACAGATTGAGAGGTCAGCAAGGATCGGTGGTTGAACTCGAAGTTGCCAGGCCAGGTGTTCGGCCGACAATCAAATTCGCGATCACCAGGGCAAGGATATCCTCGAACTCTGTTGAAGCTTCGTTCCTTATCCGGCCGTCTACTGGCTATCTGAAAATCAGCAAATTCTCTGACAATACGTACATAGAGTGTCGACATCATCTGGAAAATCTGAAACGGCAGGGCGCCCGTTCGATCATTCTTGATGTGAGGGATAATCCAGGAGGATATCTGGACAGAGCAACCAAACTTGTGGATGAATTTCTGCCCGATAACAAACTCATAGTCTATACCGATGGACGATCCGTACGGTATGACCAACAATATTTTTCCACCCAGGGTGGTTTGTTTTTAAATGAGCCTTTGATTGTACTGGTGAATGAAGGATCCGCTTCTGCGTCGGAAATTCTGGCTGGCGCAATTCAGGATAACGACAGGGGAATCATTATTGGCCGACGAACGTTTGGAAAAGGCCTGGTTCAGGTACCGATTGCTTTAAAGGACGGGTCCGAATTACGACTAACGATTTCACGATACTACACACCCAGTGGACGATGCATTCAAAAACCATATCACGCTGTAAACAAACAGTATGATGAAGAACTTGAAAACAGGTTCAGCCGGGGTGAACTTTTTGTATCAGACAGTATCCAGCCAGATCAAAGTCTTAAGTACGAAACATCGAAAGGCAGAACTGTTTACGGAGGTGGCGGGATTATTCCCGATGTTTTTGTTCCGTTGGATACACTTGCCATTAACCAGTTTCTCATAGAAATGATGCGTAAAAATCTATTCCGTGAGTTTGCGTTGATGTACTACAAAGAACATAAAACTGAATTGGATCAATTACGCAAAAGGACAGAGCCATTTAACCTGGTATTAAAGTCTGAGGCCTGGCCAATGTTTGTTCAGTTTACCAACCAGAAGAAAATAGTCTGGCCCATCTCAAAACAACGAATTGAATCCGAAGTTTACCTCACACATTTGATTAAGGCCTATATTGCAAGGCTCGTTTGGGGTGACAACGGATACTATCAGGTTTTAAGTCAGCGGGATCCGATGATTACAACGGCTCTCCGCAAAATACCGGAACTCCCGAAACTCTTACGAGCTGAGAAAAAAACAAATCGACATTAGGAATGCCTTTTTACAACCGATTGGGACAGATCCCGCCAAAACGACATACACAATTCCGCCAGCCGGATGGCAGTTTATACTATGAGGAGCTGGTGAGCTCTTACGGCTTCAGTGGGATTTATTCCAATCTGTATCACTCATTTCCTCCAACGAGGGTAATTTCAATGGGGGCTGTCACTCCATTGAACTATCATTTCGACAAAGGATATGGGCTGAAGCAAACGCACATCAAAACCAGTATTCTTGAACCAACAGGCCCTGACTACATCAGTGCAAAAATGCCGATGCTGGGCAATCAGGATGTTATTCTGTATATGCTTCTTTCGGATAATCTTTCCATGCCGTACTATTTCAAGAATGCCGAAGCTGATGAGGTTCTTTTCATTCATGAAGGAAATGGAGTTCTGGAATCTCAAATGGGGAGTTTCAGATACAGGCCAGGAGATTATGTTGTAATTCCAAGAACGGTGATTTACCGAATAAAACCCGATCAGGGCAGATCAAGATTTATGATCACTGAATCATTCAGTCCGGTTGAGACCGTTTCGCGTTACCGGAATGATATGGGCCAGTTGCTGGAACATTCACCCTATTGTGAACGGGACATCCGCACTCCGGATGCCATCGTGCTGGAACTTGAAAAAGGATCATATACGGTCCGGATTAAAAAAGACAATGCCATTCATGATTATGGTTATGAGCATTCTCCTTTTGATGTGGTTGGTTGGGATGGCTGCCTTTACCCGTATGCCTTGTCGATCCACGATTTTGAACCCATTACAGGTAGAATTCATCAGCCACCTCCGGTTCATCAGACATTTCAAGGCCGGAATTTCGTGATCTGCTCATTTGTTCCACGCCTGTTTGATTATCATCCGCTGAGCATTCCTGCACCTTACAACCACAGTAATATTGACAGCGATGAAGTGTTGTATTACGTTGAAGGGAACTTTATGAGCCGCAGGGGAATTGATGTTGGTTCTTTCACTCTTCATCCGGGAGGTTTACCACATGGCCCACATCCGGGCACCGTGGAAGCCAGCATCGGAGCAAAAGAAACGCTGGAACTTGCCGTTATGGTGGATACATTCAAACCTTTGTATCCTTCCGTTCAGTCAGAAAAATACCTGGATTCAAATTACCCTTTCAGCTGGATTTCATGAAACACAATCCTGTCATTCAATTGATACAATTGGGATTCATTTTCCTGTTGGCCATACCTTGTTTTTCACAAAGGAAAGTAATCCAGTTTTCAGGATTAATTGTTTCAGGCGAACAATCTTATGGCGTGCCTTACGCCTCTGTATATGTTCCCAGAACGACACGTGGTGCAGTAACGAATGATGTTGGATACTTCTCTTTCCCACTGCTCATTGGAGATACCTGTATTGTGCGGTCCCAGGGATTCCGTCCTCAGAAATACATCATTCCTGATGATGGGCGGGTAAGTATTTCCGTTGTGCTGTATCTTCAATCTGATACAACATTGCTGCCGGAAGTGGAGATTCTCCCATTTCCAACAGAAGCAGACTTTAAGAAAGCCTTTCTGGCTTTGCGACTTCCGGAGTCTGACATGAACCGGATGCGGAAAAATCTGGATGCCAATGTTCTGGCCCGGATGCAATACAATTTAGGATTGGACGGAAGGATGAACCATATGTATTTTGTGAATCAACAATCGTTCAGTACCGTGAATCAGAATTTCATTCCAAACACGACTCAGATTCTGAATCCGTTTGCCTGGGGCCAATTTATTAAGTCGGTTAAAAAAGGAGAGGCCGACCGCAGGAAACGGGAAGAAGACGAAGACTAGATTATTTACCTGGTTCTGAAATCACAAAATTCCAGTCCTGTTTCAGGTTCATTGGCTGGATAGAAAATGGGCCTGCAATTCTTTGGGTAAATTTCTCTGCACCCCGGTAAAAAATAATCTGCACATCCCCTTTCATGCCAGGAGCTGTGGCTGCTTTAAGTTCGTAGGTTGCGTTTTCTCCTTTTGCCAAGCCGGGGAGTTTTAACGTATCCGGGTTCAGGAAAATACTTCCGGAACCAAAAATCTTAACAGAATGGACTGGTCCGGATTCATTTGAGACCTTCACCGTAATCTTTGTTCTGGATTCATCCGTTGCCATGAGATAACAATAACAAATGGGAAGAAAAGCCAGAATATAGGATGAAGCGCTTACTCCTTTCCCTTCATTCGATTCGTCGTTCGCATTTTTCAGCCAACCCCACAAAAACCAAACAACAGACATGACCCAAAGAAAAACTCCAAAGACCAGAAGAGGAACTGTTATACCTTCAAGCGCATCCACCGAAAAATAGGCGATAACGGTTGCAAATGAGCAAAGGAAAATAGCACCCAGGGCCATCCATCTGGATAATTTCAGTAAGTCACCAAATATCATTTTTTCTCGTCAGACTGTTGATAATCGAACGGGCAAATTACTTCCTTAATTGTATAACTAAGATTAATTCCGAAAAATGTGTACATATCTTTATCGTAGACATTACCTCGCTGCATATTGGTCAATACTTCTCTGTCGCTTACATTATCAAGGTAATCTGTGAAACTGAAACGACCACCAAATTCAATTCCAATATTCCAAAACTGGCCCACCTGGTGTTTGTATCCAAACCCGACAAATAAGGCAGGCTGAACCATGGAAACACTGCTATTCTTTTCAACCGGATCAGGAGAAAAAATAAAAACTGC